>CANJQC010000039.1 GCA_947476295.1 Planctomycetaceae bacterium
CTTTGTTGGTGGGCACGAGAGCCACCCTGCTGTGGCGCTGGAGTGGCTGAGCGCGAAACGGCATGCTGTCACAGTACGATAACCGTTACGGTTCACGGCATTGGCCGAGCGCAATAAAAAACACTGCTTTGAAGGTTCAACCTTCAAAGCAGTGTCGTCAGCAGTCCGTATTCATTCAGAACCGTGGTTTGATTATCCGTCGATGGTTACCAGTGCTTTGGATGCAGAATCCAGTACCACTTGTCTTTTTCTTTGTTGAAGTTCAACTGCCAGTAGCCATCGTCCCATTCCAGTGATACTTCACGCCATCCCATCGGTACCTGAGGGTACGGATAGAACGGGCCAATGTATGGAAAGGCACTTGCGCTGTACTGAGTCGGATAGCTGACTGCCGCCGAGTTTGGATACTGAGCGTAGGCCGGCCATGCGTGACCCGGCAACTGAGGATTGTTGAAGCTGGTTGGAGCATACCCGGTCGGTGATGGCATCATCGACGGGTCCGTGGCCATGCCCGGCTGAGTGTACCCTGCAGGCATCATCTGTGGTGCGTACTGCTGAGGAGCAAACTGCGGTTGACCACTCGCCATTGGCGCGGACTGTGCATTGAAGGCTGTCTGAGTGAATTGACCACCAACACGCAGCTCGTTGTTGACACTCTTTACGCCTGGAATTTCTGAAACCGACGATGACGCTGCCTGACGCTGCTGCACCGTGGCCACATCGCCAATCAGCGTGGCTACGCCGGCGTTGTAGCGAATCTCGATGTCGTAGCCCACCAGACCGACGCTCGCCAGTGTATCACCGATCTGTTGAGCCACAGCCTGATTGTCAGGTGCTGGCCTTGAAGAAACGGCGGACACTGTTGTCCTAGCTGCAGTTCGAGATGCAGTAGCTGCGACAGAATCAGCTTCACCACTCACCTGACGAATTCCCGATCCGCTGTCTCCGGTTTCATTGAGACCGGCCTGAGTGACTCGCGAGTCAAACTTGTCAGCCTTCATCACTCCTGAAGCTGGCTGCACCTGACCACGAGCATCCGGCATGAAGCTAATTTTGTTCTCGACGCCCTGGATGCCGGGCACTGACTGAGCCAGACGCTGAGCAAGTGCCCGGTCACTGGCCTTGTTGACTTTGCCTTCCAGAATTGCGACGCCATTCTGGACTTCGACGCTCACGCCGGAACCCTGAATCGCGGCATCCTTCATGGCTGCAATGATCTGATCGGCCTGAGCCTGATTTTGTTCTTTCTGGGCGGCTCCAGAAAACGGCGTCCGTATCCGGCCGCCAAGGAAACCATCCGCACTGGCCGCGACCGGGCTTGCCGCCAGGACTCCCAGCACGAGTAACCATTTACCGTACTTTCGCATGAAAGTTCTCCTCCGTGAGGTACCTTCCGTTCCGGACTGCACTTGTACTGCTGAAAAACCGTCCCGGTGGTTCGATGACAAATTCTCGGACGCTGACTGCCTCTGGCAGAAACATCCGCCAGAACCCCGGACTGCTGTCGATATCTCGTAGTTTCAGCAAAATTCCGTGTTCACCGGAGTCCGCTGACGCGACAACGCAACAGAACGATACGCTGCTTACATCGGTCCAGCCGTACCGTCTGGATAAACATTTCTGTCTTTTTGGCTCGTAGAGGTTGTTTCGAAGATCCATGTCGAAGCGATTGGCAACCACAACGGCAGTTTCCGCTGAATCATGAGCGAGCATCGCAAGCAAAAGTGCCTCCAATTCGAAGGGTTGACGTCGTTCCGCTCGTCCGATTCAAGTGAAAAAATCCTGCAAAACCTTTGAGTGATCTCCGCTGCGAGCGGACACTCAACTCAAAAGGACCAGCATTTGGAACTCACTGACGCAATTCACAGATTTCGCGGCCCGTTAATCGGGCTTATCATCTCATGGGGTGCGCCTCATACCGACGCTGCAGAAATCGCGCAGGACAGTTTTGCCGACGCATGGCTGAATCGAGACAACTGCCGAGGCGATCTCTCTGATCCCAAAATCTTCGGAGCATGGCTTCGCGGCGTTGCGAAGAATACCCATCGAAACTGGGCCAGAAGCCGAACCCGCCGTGAACGACGAGTGAAGCTGGTCGATGCCGCATTTCTTGATGTCGCACACGAACCGCAAAAAGAAGCCGACCATGACGAACTGACCCGCCTTCGAGCTGCGGATTCGCAAAAATTCGTCAGGCGAAACTCGGCGAACAAACCGGCGATGTCGACTACCTTGCGCTCGCGGCTGCTCAAAAGCAATGGTGGAAGAAATACGCCTTGCCGATCGGGATCGTCATCGCCGCAGCATTGATTTCACCGTTCTTCGGATATTCACTCGTGTTTCCAATGCTTCTGGCGTCCGGCGTGGCAATGGTCTCGCTGGTCGTCGCTCTTGGCAAAGCCGGTGTGGTGAACCGTCAGGCGATTGGCGGGAGCCTCGGAATGGGGCTGGCGCAATTGGCGTCAATCGCGAATATAGGCGTAACCACCGGATCAGAAATTCATTTGCTCGATCAGGCATTTGTGATGTGCACGCTGAACACCGGAACGCTGATACTGCTGGCAATGCTCAGCCTCAATTCCGGATTTGATAAACCAGCCGAGCAATTTGATTCCAGGAGACTCTGGTGGGTGATCGTAATCCTCGCGATCGTATGTCCGTTCGCTTTCGGAGTCCATCTCTTGGTGGGAGGACTGGTGCTCGCAGTCACCATAACACTTCTGCATTTTGCATGCTTCACAAGACGAGTTGGACTGGCGACTCTGAGCCTGTGCGTTGCGGGTGGAATTCCGTTCCTACTTCTGATCGGATGGATGGGACAATCGCTGTTGTTTCCTGTTTCGCCAGGCACGATTCAACAATGTGTCGAATCCTTTGACACGGCTCCCTATTCATCGGCGAGCTGGAAACAATGGGAAGTCTCCGCCGCATGGCTGACGGATTCGGGTAGCGAGTTTGATCATTCGAAGCCTCGACAACTGCTTGAACAGGAATTGGATGGCAAACAAAATCCATTGATCCTGAAGTCAGCATTCCGGACGGGCTTGATTGGTCCGGAAGATGTAAATCGTCTGCGAGATCTGAATAAGAAAAACGATATCGTCTACGAAGGCGATCCCGCACGGCGTTACTACGAAGAACAGCGAGCAGAAGGGTTCTTCGGAAAACCGATACTGTCGTTGGACATGGACGACTACGTCATCAGAGCGTTGATCACGACAAATCAACTCAGCGAATCTGAACGTGATCTATTGGAGACGCGACTGCTGGCGACATTTCGCGACATTTCAAACAGTGAATTACATCTGCCAATTCAGGACTCTCTGACCGTGACGCAGTTACTGGAAGTCATCGGACGCTCTCGCCACATTGACGAGTTTCGGCCGTATGTTCATGGTCTGCTGGTCGATTTTCAGTACCTTGAAAACAAGCATTTCCAGGCGCCCGGAGGATTTCGTAGTTACCCGAAGACAGATGCCAGCGACGACAATGCCACGACGGCCGCTGTCGAATTGATGCAATACTACGGTGTTCCAAAAGAACTGAATCTTGTCGCTCTTCGCTCGTTCCTTCGCTCAACGATGCGTGATCGCTCGCAACTGAGTCGCTCGAATTTGCGCGGCACAGCTCATACGGCAACTCTGCTGCGACTCGAAAGTCTGCCGGATGTCCCGCCAATTTCCGTCTGGGATTATATCCGTTACGAATCGAACCTCTGGATGGCGGTTCTGCTGGTACTGCTGTGCTGCTACGCCACGCTGAGCGCTCCGAATCGAAACCTGCAGCACGGACAGACAAACGCCATACTATAAGATCACTCATTGCCGCACGAGTACTGAGCGCGCAAATTCTGGTGATTTGTCCACTGCCAACTCCTGAAGCGGCTGCACTATTCTGCTTCTACCTCAGGCGACACATGAACTTCATTGTGGTAAACGATCTTTACATCCCACAAATGAAATGACCACGGAAGTTGCGTCCCTGAAGGCGGCAGGTTGTCGAAATGCCGCACCGTTGCCAGTTGCGTTCCGTAGGGATTCCATTTGGCAGCCAGAACCTGCCCGGGTACTTCTGCTGTTGCAACACGCTGACCTCGCAGGACGTCCCAGGCGGTGACGGATGTGACTGTTGTCTGATCAGAGTTTCCCGTGTACCGCGTTCCTGTCGTCCACAACAGAGATCCTCCATCGCCGAACCCAATGGTCGAAGCATGGATGATGGTCTTCCCAAACCGAAGCGGGAATTTTTTCAGCGAGGAGCCGTCCTGCATAGACATCACGACCAGTTCTTCGTTTTGCAGTGCCATTGCCAGTCGAGCGGGCGAGAGAAGACCGTTCACACTCTGCGAACCCTGATCCAGCGCCATCGCGGACGGCTGGGCAGCCAGATCAGCCTGCCACTGAATCTTACCTGAGTCCACTTCTGTTTTCACAATCGTGGGAGTCGTGCCTTCGTCATAGACCGGCATTACGCCTAGCGGCATACCTTCAGCATATTTTAGTTCCCGCATCTCCCCAAAGCGACGACCGGACGTGGAAACCAGTGACTGGCAGTTCAGAGTGAACTCCAGATGCTGGACTTCCCCAATGTGCGGTTGGATTCTTTGAATTCGTCGAAAGTTCTTCGGCGGTGGACTGGGGTCATCCGGACGATACGGCCAATCAGAAGTGACCAGTCCGCGAGGTCGATCGGGCAATGTCTGACCTTCCGCGGTCCACAGTTCCACTGAACCATCCACTGTCGGATAAACATAGCCGGGGATGTTATCGCCGAATCTCATACCCGCCAGATACCGAGTTCTCACTACATCACGTTTCGACTTCCCAAACACAGGCGTTTTCAAGAAGTTAATTCAAAAAGACGGCGAATAAGTTTCCCGCCGACACGGATTTCGGCACTTCTGGGGAAGTCGGGTTAGTGTCCGAGCATTGAAACTGGATTCTGAAAAAATCCAGGATGTCGAATTGAAGACTCACGATGGCGAGATCCTGCACGGCTGGTTGCTCAAAGCCAACAATCCGACCGAAACAGCCCGCAGGCTCGTAATTTGTTTTCCAGGCAATTCCATGAATCGCCTTGAACGGCTCGGCGATCTCCAGGAAATCGCCTCATTCGGATACAATGTGTTGGTATTTGACTATTGAGGATTCGGGGACAGCACTGGATTCTCCGTGCGAATTGGCTCTTTCCCATGACGCCAGATTGATCTGGCAGTACTCGTGCAGAGATCTCAACTACTCAGAGAAGAACATCGTCATATTCGGCGAATCGCTCGGCGGTGCCGTCGCGTTGTCGCTGTGGTCGGACGAGGATTCAGATGCACCGCGACCGCAGGCCGTGATTCTCAGTTCAACTTTTGCCTCAATGCCGCGAACAGTCCATCTGAACTATCCGTGGTTTCCTTTTCAGTATCTGGTTCTTGATCGCTGGCCATCGATCGATCGTATCCATCGAGTGACATGTCCCGTCACGATTCTGCATGGTTCGAACGATGAGATGGTTCCCGTCAGCGAGGCTCGGGCACTCGCTGCTGCGGCCGGTTCTCACGCGACATTCACAGAAATCCCCTGCGCAGGACACAACGATGTGCCTATGAATCAGCTGCGGTCAATACTTCAGGCAAAGAGTTCCTCAGGACATTGAAAACAACAGTGTCGGGAAAGGTGCAGGGGCGTGAGGGGCAGAATTTCATCGTGCCGGCAAGCTGCCGCATGCCGCTCGCCGGGATTCGAAAAATCTGTCACGTCAGATATTGAGTGGCGACTTCGTAGAAGATGACCACCGCGAGGATGTCGATCATTGCGGCGATCAATGGATTAGACATGATGGCCGGGTCCATTCCTGAACGGCGCAGACCGAGTGGCAGAAGTGTGCCTGCAGACGTACCCAGAATGACTACAACCACGACGGTGGTGGCAATCGCTGCGGCCTCGGCAATGCTTAATCCAAAGAAGACCCAGGCTACGAAAAAATCGAGCGCCGCCAGCGTCACGCCGAGAGCCAGTCCGATCGTAAACTCGCGCAGGATCAGACTGCGGTTGATGAGTCCATCCGCTCCGCCTTTGGAATCCGTCGGCTGCAATGCAAACATGCGTATGAACAATGTCGCTGACTGCGAGCCTGCATTTCCGCCACTGGCCATCACCAGCGGAAGAAACAACAGGATGAGTGTCGCCAATCCCGTCTCGTGCGGGACAATCTGCGGTGTATCGCTCGTGGACGATCGGTAATGATCGATCACGCGTGCATTCATAAGTGCGACGATTGAAAGAAATAACAGCCAGATGCCGCGCTTCCATAAAATCGTGAGCAGCGGTGTGTCTTCGTACTTGTCATCCAGCCGGCCAACGGCACTCTGCAGATAGGCGTCTTCCGTCGCTTCTTCCTGCACAACGTCCATCGCATCGTCGTGCGTCACAATGCCGACCAGCCGATCATCTGCATCCACAATCGGCAATGCGATGAAGTTGTATCGCCCCATTTCCTGGGCCACAACTTCGCGCTGTTCGCTCACTTTGAAGCGAATCACGTCTCGCTGCATGATACTTGACAGTCGCGCGTCGGGTTTTGCCAGAATCAATTCACGCAGCGAGATAAATCCTTCCAGCTTGCGATCTTCATTGATGATGTAGACGTAGTAAATCGTTTCGCTGTTCGGAGCCTGCAGACGCAGCTGATCGAGGGCCTCTCGAACGGAGATATTCGCCAGCAACGAAGCGTACTCCGTTGTCATAATCGCTCCAGCGCTGTCTTCGTCGTAAGACAGCAGCTTACGGATATCGTTGCGCTCAGCTCGAGCGATCAATCGGAGGACGTCTTCGCGGCGGTCCTGAGGCATGCGGGACAGCAGGTCCACGCGATCGTCGGCTGACATCCATTCGAACAGTTCGGACAGCTTTGCCGGATCCAGTTGTTCGACAAGCCCAATCTGTCGTCTCAAAGACAGATATTCGAAGATCTCAACACGAACCGGAAGCTCGGCTTTATCCAGAATCGGCCAGATCTGATCATCTTCAAGTTCGTCAAGAATCTCTGCTACGGCCGCCGGATGGACGACCGTACAAAAGGCCGCAAGGCCAGCGGCGTCGCCTTCCTGCAGCATAAGTTGCACGTCAGGGAGAATGAGCGATTGATAGGCGTCCTGCATCGGAAAAACCTCTCGAACCGAGACTGCCCATGAAAAAATCCCTGCAGGAAAGAACTCCGGCAGGGATCTGATCGCCAACCTAAAATTGCCCGATGACCAGCAGTCTGGCCGCAGCAATTCAGCGTTTTGAGAACTGGTAGCTTCGACGAGCCTTGCGGAGACCGTATTTCTTGCGTTCGACCATGCGGTCGTCGCGAGTCAAAAGTCCCGCGTCAGCCAGTGCGTGATGCCATGCAGGATTCATGCCCTCCAAAGCGCGGGCGATACCCAGAATAATGGCCCCGGTCTGGCCAGTCGTGCCGCCGCCCTGAACGCGAATTGAGATATCGACTTTTCCCACTTTGTCTGCGACTCGCAACGGGAACATGACGCTGTCACGGTCCCGTTCGACGCACAGATACTCTTCCAACGCACGACCGTTGACAACGAAAAGTCCACTGCCTTCCTTGATTCGAACGCGAGCCACCGACGTCTTGCGGCGTCCGGTTCCCATCGCAACACCGAAACGGTCAATCTTACCACGAATGATTGGCTGATACGTCGGGTCCACGGTTGCTGCTGCGGAACCGCCACCGATCATCAGCTCAGGCAACTGTGAAGATGGAACTTCGGGCTGCGATGCAGTCACATCGTCATCCGTTGAAACAAGAGGTTCCGTACTCATGGGCAAAACTCACAGCGAAGAAACAATGAACATGGTGAGGCCATTTACAAATGGCCGGAAATCAACTGTTGCAGGCAAATGACACCTAACTATCTTAGGGCCGTGTCACGCACAGCAACGAAAGCGGCTAGCTCTTGACCTTGCGGTCGGGAACCAAATGGGCTGGAAATGGCTTTGGAGCCTGAGCCTGATGCGGATGATCGGTGCCGACAAAAATTCGCAGTTTCCCCAGCATTTGACGGCCCAGTTTGTTTTTGGGCAACATGCGCCGAACGGCTTCGCTCAAAAGCTGATCAGGTCGCTTTTCCCATGTTTCAACGGCAGTACGAGTCCGCAGACCACCCGGAAATCCGGTGTAACGATCGTACTTTTTCTTTGCCATCTTGGTCGTCATGTACGGCACTTTGGAATGCTGTACAGAATTACCAGTAAAGCGGATCCGATCGCAATTGAGCACAATCACGCAGCCGCCCGTATCGACGTGGGCTGTGTAATTCGGCTTGTGTTTGCCCATCAGAACAGTCGCGATCCGACTAGCCAGACGTCCCACAATATGAGCGTCTGCGTCGATGATAAACCACTCGTGGTTGTCGCTCTCTTCTTTTTTCGCCATCCATGTTTTGCCAATTGCCAGCATGGAACAATTATCCTTCGCGCTGTCGGAACGGACAGCCTGATCAAGAGGTCAGAATCAAAAAACAACGCCAAACCGCGCAAAATACGCAAAATACAGTGCTTTTCCGCCTATGGTGGGCATACGGCGTCGATTGATTGCCGGCCCATGGCGAAACGAAGGAGGTCAATCTAACGACTTTGCCCCACACAATCAATGCTCGACCCCGCATTTCGCGTGGTTGATTCTCAACCGTGGTCCGCGCAAGAAAATGGGCACCGGCATGATACCGGTGCCGCGAGGGGACGCATCAACCTGAACCAGAGGGGAGAGAGGGGAGAGGAGGGGGGAGAGGATTAAATGAGTGCAACCGGGGAGATTGCACTCCGTTTCATGTCGGCTCTGCGATTGCGACTATCGTTCGCGAACTGAATCGGCCATCGAGATTGACGGCTTCGTCAGGTCACTTTGTGAAATGCTTCGTTCGCTGGACTTGCGTGTTGCTCGCCAGCCGGAAGACTTGGTTTCGGAGTTTTCGCCCACTGCTGCCGTTGAAGACGAGCGGCGATGTGCTGCCGGGGCAACTTCCTTGTTGGATTCACGGCGAGCAGACGGTGGAAACATAGTCGGCTCGTCATCACGGGCAGGTGTTTCGTGCGATGCACCATTTGCCGGGGTAGTCGAACTGCTGCGGTCGTATGGCTTGTCCGCTTCAAAGTTCTCCTTAGTAGCAGTGCGTGATGCACCGCCACCGACTGTATCGGGAATCGGTCGCTGAGCCGACTGGGTTGTGCTGTTAATAATCGGGTAGCCGAAGGCCATCTGTGTGCCACCGTAGTATCCGCCGTAAGCCATTGATGACCCAATGGGTACGGTGCGGTAGGCCGTCTGCGGACGCATCACGGTGACTTCCTCTTTCCGCATGACCAGTTTTTGTACGGCCACTTTCTCCCTCTTGAGTTCAGCTACCATTTTTGTGTCCTGAACGGTAACGCTGCGCGTTCCCTGCACAGCGACCTGACGTACCGAAGGCACGTTGCATGTCATCATGCTCGGAACATACTCACGAGACGTTGTGTAGTTCGGTACGAATGCTGTTCGCATCGAGTAACCCGTGCGATTCATCCATCCCATCACGCCCGGTCGCGGATCGACCTGACCCGGGGCACATTTGGCCACTGGGTGATACTTTGTAACCCAACGACCCATGTCACGGTTGACTGTGCGATTTTCGACGACGTTCTGATACGAAACAGTCGGAACTTCGACTTGCCGACTGGTTGTCACAGGACGGTAGACTGTGACTTCACGTTCTTCCATCGCGGTTTCGTAATGCGGCACTTCCACAGTCTGTTTTTCACGAGCATACGTCGTGACCGGAACAGTCTGATAGCAGGTCGCCTGCAACGGCTGAATTGGCGTACAACAACTGGCGGCGGTAATCGGTGCGGCCATCGATGTTCCGCAACTGGAACATCCATCACCGTAGTACTGAGCCCTGGCGACACTGCTTTGCAATGCTACAGCCAACGCACCAAGCGCGGCACCAAGGGCGATTCTTCTGGACAGCATGAGCTTCTTCCCTGAAGAAAGGATCACGAGCCTGCACACAGTTTGACAATAAACTGCAAGCGGGCGGATGAGACGGGTTTGGGCGTCAGTGTCACAACGCAGTTTGCTTCAGTGCGGCTGAAGTGGAATTGCGGTATGTCTGAAACCACTGAGGTGAGACAGAAGGCTCGCTTGTTTCTCTGCAAGGAAGCAGATCAGCAAGCAGAGCGTGATGAACAGGAGGATTTGGAAAGGAGTCGCAACAGTTTGGCTGAATCTGCCGGGAAACCCGTTGCGTGCGAGGGGAGATTTATCCCAACTCAAAATTTGGGTCAAGACCTCTTAAAGTTTTGATTGCAATTATTCGAGAGCTCTGCACTGCAAAGCACGAAGCACTACAAAACAGGGCCTAGGAT
Organism: Planctomycetaceae bacterium; assembly: GCA_947476295.1. Classification (GTDB taxonomy): domain Bacteria; phylum Planctomycetota; class Planctomycetia; order Planctomycetales; family Planctomycetaceae; genus SXXK01. Next base: position 10,392 of record CANJQC010000039.1, read on the forward strand.
CGGCAGTTTTGGCCGATCAGTGCAGCCACCGGCACGTCCTGCGTGTATCACGGGTGTTTTGCTGGAAGTCGGATTCATGCAGCGGCAGAGACGAACAGCTATTTCTTTCCAAGTGCGCGCTGTTGCCGAAAAAATTCCTGAAGAATTGCGCGGCAGTCTTCCTGCATCACGCCGCCCAGCACCGCCGCCTGATGGTTCAGTCGAATGTCGGATGTCAGACTGAAGAGCGAATGACAGGCCCCCGCTTTTGGATCGGTTACCCCATAAACCACGCGAGGAATTCTGGCCTGAACGATGGCACCAGCGCACATCGTACACGGCTCAAGCGTGACGTACAGCGTACAATCAAGCAGTCTCCAGGACTGCAGAACCTCCGCCGCCTGAGTGATCGCGATCATTTCAGCGTGTGCTGTCGGATCATTGAGCATCTCGCGCTGGTTGCAGGCTTCAGCAATGATTTTTTCCTGATGCACAATGATCGCCCCGACCGGAACTTCTCCCTGATCAAACGCCAACACTGCCTGATCCAGCGCTTTCTTCATCCAGAAATCGTGTGGCGTAAATGGATGGGATGGAAGTGGGTCCGACACAGGCAGAGTTCCTTGCAAAAGCAGGACTGAAAAATTGCAATTTTGTAAACATTGCAACGATCGAGCATTGTAAGAAATTCAAAACCATCCGACGAATCATGGTCGCTGGACCGCATGCCGAAAGCACCTGAAAAAACATGATCATGCTGTAAGTACAATAAAAATAATGGGTTGCGGTGATTTAGAAGTGGCGATCGTGTCGAATTTCGACATGCTCCGATGCTCGAATGGCACAGACATTGCTTAGTGGTTGTGATGAGAGAGAGAATGGGCTCGGAGTGAGATCCTTGAGCCCGACCGCTGCCCTGAGAACGCAGCACACTGCCTTGAGACGCAGTGCAGAGAGAGACGATGGCTCGCCTGAGAAACGAGCCCGTGTATTTGAGCGAGTGCCTGAGAAACCTCGCTCCTTGAAAAAGGCCATCGGATTCAATTCAATCCGATCGGCCTTTTTTTATGCGCCAACGTCAGTGGTTTTTCTGATGGCATGGAGTTCGATACACTGGCGTCAGCAGAGGACGGGGTCGCCGCGACGGCTGGGGACAGTCTGTCCGCGACCGCGGGGAAAGAATCGACTCACAGCAATCCTGGTTTATTTTAGAATCGAAAGCGAAAGTCATGTCTGATCAGGACAAACGAAGCACCATTATTTCTGAACTCTGTGTCGCCTACTGGATGGAGATGGAAACGGTGATGAATTACATCGCCTGCTCCATAAATCTGGATGGCGTTCGGGCGGAAGAAATCAAGTCGTCGCTGCAGGCAGATATTGCTGCGGAAATGATGCATGCTCAGTTGCTGGCGAAACGCATCAAGACGGTCGGCGGAATCGTTCCCGGCAGTGCGTCGTTCGTGTCGCGACAGGACAGCCTGCAACCTCCGAAAAAGATGACAGACGTGGTCTCCGTCATCAAGGGTGTGATTGTTGCCGAAGACTCAGCGATCGCACAGTATTCAAAAATCATTCAACTGTGCGATGGCTTCGACTATGTGACGCAGGATCTGTGCATCACCGCACTTGGTGATGAAGAAGAGCATCGCCGTGAATTCATGGGCTTTCTGGCTGAGTACGAAGGATAAACCTGGAAGGCCAGAGAGGGCACGCCCCCCAACACTCATTCATTCCATCTGTGGCACCCACAGAAGGATCCATACCATCCGCTTAAGCACGGTCGGCTTGCTCCGACCGTCACTTACCTCCGCGCATGGCTGATTCCCACTTTGGTTCCCATGCTGGAATCTCGGTGCGCGCGGATTGCAGCCAAGTGCCGATTGTCGCAGCGATTTCGGGATGCAACTTGGCCACATCATTAACTTCTGCGACGTCCGTTTCTGTATCGAAGAGTTGCACGGGAGCGTTCGGGCTGCCCGTGCGAATTCCTTTCCAGCGACCTCGATACAGAGCGGCCTGACGGAAACCGCCTTCGTGGAATTCCCAGTACAGGAATTCATACTCGGGCTGCTGATCGGGATGGCCCGTCAATGTAGGCACAAAACTGATCGAATCAATTCCGGGAGGCGGTGCAGCCTGAGCCAGTTCGGTCGCAGTCGCCATCCAGTCGCCAAAATAGGCCACATGAGGCGACTCGGTTCCGGCAGCGATGTGCTTCGGCCACCAGGCAATCGCGGGAACACGAATGCCGCCGTCCGTGAGACTGCGTTTGATGCCGGAATAGGGCCCGCTCGGATCGAATCGCTTCAGACCATGATGACTTTCATTGTGCGGGCCATTGTCACTGGTAAAGACGACGAGCGTGTTTTACGCGATGCCCAGTTCCTGAAGTTTGTCGAGCAATCGACCGACATGCCCGTCCAGCCGCGTGATCATCGCCGCATGTCCTTTTGGCGTTGACTTCAGCGTGTCAGCCGCAGTCGCCGCTGAAATCATGCAAAAGCAAGCCAGTACCACGGTGAAAAAAACATGCATGGATCGATGGTTCATTATACTGATTTTCTCTGCTCAGGCCGTTGGCGTTGTGGCATGATCTAGCTCGGTCGCACTAAAACACGACGGTCAACGCTCAGGGCGTAAACTAGGCATGTTCCTGGATGACCTTCAGGCTTTGTTCGATTGAGGTGGCATCGTACATTTCAACCCATGCGCACGCGATTCAAGGGCCGGAGGCACGACTTACCTCCGCACTTGTCCGAGTCGGCCGACCCCGCAGGTAAACCATTGATTGGCGACGGTTTACAATGTTGACATACACCGGCAACACGGTGAATTCACGGTGAATTCATTGAAATAGAGTCGATCGCCTCAAGAGGGGTCTGGACACATGGTGACCATGCATCATTGTGAACGACCAACAGCAACGGCCTTCGATACAAAGGAAGTCTGCACGCATGACTGGAAATTCACGGCAGCTTCGACAGAATGCGGGCAGACTTCGCTGAGTGCCTGTGCGGGGAAGTCAGAATTCGCCCTGTTTTCTGCGGAAGCGTTTTTCAATGACGTCTAAGAGTTCGATACGACAATGGATTTGTACCTGGCCGATGCTGGTCGCAATGGCTCTGGCTTCTGTCGCTGGTTTCGCGACCGCAGAGGACACGAAACTGGATTCCGGCATTGATCCGGATGGCTTCGATACGACGGTCCGGCCGCAGGACGATCTGTTTCTGCATGTGAACGGACGCTGGTTGCTGTCCACGGAAATCCCGTCTGACAAGTCCAACTACGGATCATTCACGGCGCTCGATGATGCGGCTCGGGAAAATATCCGTGCCATCATTGAAGAGTCCGTTAGAAACCCAACCGATGACAATAGTCACAAAGTCGGCGACTTCTACCGCAGCTTTATGAACGAAGAGTTGATTACGAAAAAAGGCCTGACGCCTCTGAAGGCACAACTGGATGCGATCGATTCGCTGTCCACAATTGAAGATGTCGTGCGATTTTTCGGCCGCGTCAACGTCGTCGGAATCGGCAGTCCGTTTGGTTTTGGCATTGGGACGGACGATAAAAACTCATCACGCTATCTGGCGGGGATCTCTCAGGGCGGAACGACGCTGCCGGATCGTGACTACTACCTTGAGAGTGATGAAAAGTACGCACAGGCACGCACGGCATTGAAGGCTTATATCGTCACGCTTTATGAACTTGCCAAACTGCCACACGGTGATGCTGCGGCCGAAAATATTCTGAAACTGGAAACCGCTCTGGCCAAAGCTCAGTGGTCACGAACAGAACTTCGCGACGCGGAGAAGCGATACAACCTGTATGAAGTTGCGAAGCTGAGTGAGATCTCCACAAAGTTGCCGTGGTCAGCATTCTTCGGAGCGGTCGGTGCGCCGGATCTCAAAGAAGTCAACGTGATCACTCCCAGCTTCTTCGTGGCGCTGGAAACCATTCTGGCCGAGACGCCGATTGACACATGGAAGCAGTATTGTCGATTTCGGCTGCTGGATGCTGCCGCAGAATATCTGACACCTGAATTTGTCGATGCGCACTTTGAGCTGCATGATCGCACAATCACTGGCGTTCCCGAACAGCAGCCTCGCTGGAAGCGAGCCGTCGATGCAACATCCGGCGCGGGTGCAGGAGATTTTGGAGTGCTGGGCGAATCGCTGGGACAGCTTTATGTGCAGAAACATTTTCCGGCAGAATCACGACGGCGGATGGACGAGCTGGTCGCGAACCTGATGAAGACATATGAAATCAGTATCCATGAGCTTTCATGGATGACAGACGCAACCAAAGAAAAGGCGCTGGACAAACTAAGTAAGATCACGACAAAAATCGGATACCCGGATGAGTGGCGGGACTATTCCAAACTGGAAATCAAGGCCGACGATCTGGTTGGAAACATGATGCGCTCCGCAGAGTTTGAACATCATCGTCAGTTGGATCGTCTCAACCAACCGGTCGATCGCAAGGAATGGGGGATGACGCCTCAGACAGTGAACGCTTACTACAATCCCAGCATGAATGAGATTGTTTTTCCGGCCGCCATTCTGCAGCCTCCCTTCTTTGATGCACTGGCCGACGATGCGGCCAATTATGGTGGCATCGGTGCTGTCATCGGTCACGAAATCAGTCACGGCTTCGACGATGAAGGCAGCAAGTACGACGGTGACGGCAATTTGCAGAACTGGTGGACGGAAGCAGACCGCGAAGCCTTTGAAAAGCTCACCGGCCAGCTGGTCACACAATTTGAAGGATACGAAGCACTGCCAGGTCGTAAACTCAACGGCAAGCTGACGCTTGGTGAGAATATCGCTGACCTGAGCGGTATGGCGATCGCCTACAAGGCCTACCGCATGTCACTGGGCGACAAAGACGGCCCTGTGATTGACGGTCATACTTCGGCTCAGCGGTTCTTCCTCAGCTGGGCACAAATCTGGCGGCGTAAGTACCGGGAGGATGAACTCATTCGCCGCCTTGTAATCGATCCGCATTCGCCGTCCAGCTTTCGTGCCAACGGGCCGATCTCCAATCTGGATGCGTTTTATGAAGCCTTCAGCGTGAAACCCGGTGACAAGTTGTTTAAGCCTGAAGCAGACCGCATTCAGATCTGGTAGTGTGTGTGCTTTTGCCCCGATGTCAATTGTTTAAAGTGTGTATGTTTTATCCAAAAGGATACCTTATGCGACTACTTATCGCACCCATCGCAGTTGTCCTGCTGACAACGGCCATGATGTCCGGTGTTCGCGCTGATGATATCTCCGCTGCCATTAACGTGCTCCGGGCGGTTCAGCCGGGAGCCGTGGATTCGGCTGCGGCCCGCGACGCCGTTCGTGAGCTGACAACGGGCGGTTCGCAGGCATTGTTACCGTTGCTGCGTGGCTTTCGCGATGCTACTCCGCTTACAGTCAACTGGCTGAGAAATGCCTTTGAACAAATTGCGGACGCGGAAACCAAAGCCGGTCGTAAGTTGCCGCAACAGGAACTGGAAGCATTTGTGCGGGATCAGAATCAGTCGCCGTTCGCGCGGCGACTGGTGTATGAAACGCTGAAGCGGTCAGATGCCGGGATTGAGGATCGGTTGATTCCAGACATGCTGCTTGACGCCAGTCCTGAATTTCGCCGTGACGCTGTCGCGCTGCTGATCAAAGAAGCCAGCGCCATCCCTGATGCCGCCAAAGCCACACCGCTTTATCGCAGAGCATTCAGCGGAGCAGTCCATGAAGATCAGGTCAAAACAATTGCCGAGGCACTTCGCAAGCACAACGAAGTGGTTGATATTCAGAAGCACTTCGGTTTTCTTCCCCAATGGTCGATCGTCGGGCCCTTCGATAACAAGGACGGAAAAGGCTTCGCAGTGGCTTGCGGACCGGAACTGGACGTCAACGCTTCAAAAGCTCCGGACCTGCAGGCGGAGTATGACGGACAAACTGACAAAGTTCGCTGGCGGCCCATTGCCACAACCGACGACTACGGCGTCGTAGATATTGCGAAACAAATCGAAAACTACAAGGGTTCTCTGATGTACGCCACTACGATATGGACGAGCAACAGGGATCAGCAGGCTGAGATTCGTCTGGGCACGCCCAATTCGTGGAAACTGTGGGTGAATGGCAAGCTGGTCTTTGAGCGTGAAGAGTACCATCGCAGTTCGCAACTGGACCAGTATCGAGTCCCGGTGACTCTGAAAGCAGGCAGCAACACTCTGCTGTTTAAGATCTGTCAGAATGAACAAACTCAGGACTGGGCTCAACGTTATCAGTATCAAATCCGCATCTGTAACAGTACGGGTTCTGCGCTGTTGCCATCGACCAGTACCGCGCGAAGTGACGCGAGATCAGGAGTTCAACAATGAAGTGGAGCATTACTTTTCTGATTCTGGCTGCGGCCACACTCCCGACATCGATGGCTGCGGACTGGAGACAGTTTCGCGGTAACGCAGCAAATTCCGTGGCGACAGGGGAAACTCTGCCGACGGAGTTGAGCGGTGATACGATCGCATGGAAGACCAAACTTCCCGGACGAGGGCTGTCAGGGCCGATTGTCGTGGGCGAACAGGTCTTTATCTCAGCCAGTTCCGGATACACGCAGGATCGTCTGCATGTGATCAGCATTGACGCTGCGACCGGCAAACAACTGTGGGAGCGGGAGTTTATCGCCACTGGCCGCACGTTGACTCACGACAAGATGTGCAATGCAACACCCACCATGGCCAGCGATGGTCAGCGGGTCTTTGCATTCTTTTCCAGCAACGATCTGGTCTGCCTAGATCTTGCCGGGAATCTGCAGTGGTTTCGCGGCTTCGGCAGTGAGTTCCCGAATGCCAGTAACAGCCTTGGCATGTCGTCATCTCCAGTGGTGATTGGCCATACGGTCGTGGTGCAGGTCGAGAGCGATGCAGAATCGTTTGCCTGCGGAGTTGACGTCGAATCGGGCGTCACCATCTGGCAGATTGATCGTCCTCGCGCGGCCAACTGGACATCGCCTTCAATCCTGCCTGCGACTGATCAAAAGCCGGCATTGGTACTGTTGCAGTCATCAAAAGGACTGACCGCGGTCGATCCGGTCTCGGGTATCATCGTCTGGAATTTCGACAAGGGAGCCTCCACGATTCCATCGGCAACTGTGGATTCCGGTTCAATCGTGATTCCATCAAACGGTCTGACGGCCATTCGTCCAGCCAAAGACAATACCTTTGAACAACTCTGGAATTCATCGGGCATCAGTCCCGGAACTTCCAGTCCTGTGGTTGTGGATGGTATGGCATTCGTCCTGAACAGTGCCGGCGTTTTGTCGGCGGGTGACACAAAATCAGGCGAACGTCTTTGGCAACTGCGACTTCGCGGATCATTCAGCAGTACGCCAATCACAGCCAACGGTTATCTTTATCTCTTCAACGAAGACGGAAATGCGTTCGTCGTGAAACCGGAAAAAGACAAAGGCATCATTGTATCGGAACTGGATTTGGCGGAAAAAATTCTATGCAGCCCTGGTGCAGCCAACGGGGCGTTGTACGTTCGCAGTGATGAACATCTTTTCAAAATTGCGGAACGGCATTAGCGCCGAATTGCAACAGAATACTACATGTCGGCACCGTATCTTTATTCGCCAGCTTCGTCATCTGACCGCGCCGTTTCGGATCCTCGTGCAGCCTATCAAGCGCGAGTTGACGACATCGCCGTGCAGGAAAAAAAACTGACCCGCCGTGACCAGCGGTTCGTACACCTGCGCGTCGCCATTTTTGTTCTGGCTGTCGGGCTGGCCATTCTTTGTCTGGGTGATCCGGAATATGTTTCATGGTGGTGGATCACGATTCCGGCCGTTCTATTCTTCGCGCTGTTGCCGTTTCATCATGCGTGTCTCAAACGCCTTAAGCACGCACGGGCTGTGAGCGCATTTCATGCCAGCCGTTTGCGGAGACTGGACCGCGAATTCGGCGCTGATGTTTCCAGTGGTGCAGAATTCTCAAGTGATCTGCATCCATGGACACAGGATCTGGATGTGTTTGGCCCGGGCTCGCTCTTTCAATTGCTCAACGAATGCCGCACTCAGCCTGGTCGGCGAAAACTGGCCGAATGGCTGCAGACAGTCTGCGATGGTGACACGATTCGACTGCGCCAGGCCCGCGCTCAAGGATTGAAAAACGAGCTGGTTCTCCGAGAATCGCTGGCCTGCGTTCCGGACTCCGCTCAATGGGCCACCGCAGAACGCTTGCTGATGGAATGGGTTCATGAATCCGCTCAGCCAATGCCGTGGTGGATCGTGGCGTGGTCGCTGCTGATGGGTCTTATTGCGATTCCTGTGATCGCGTTGGTTCTGACGGACGTCCTGCCACTTAAGATGCTGCTGCTGGTGATTCTGTTGCAGGCTCCTGCGATTGCATCGACGCGACGTCAGATCCGTTCTGTCGCCCAGCGAATGGACAATGTCGATTCGGCCCTTCGGCAGTTTGGTGCCGTCATTGGTGTATTTGAACGCCATTCCGTCGAAGAGCCTACTATTCGAGATTTACAAAATCGATTTCACTCCGAATCTGAAACGGCGTCGCAGGCCATTCGTCGGCTCAGTCGGTTGACGCAGTGGCTGAACAACGCTATTCGCAATCAGTTCTTCGCGCCGATCGCATGGGCCTGTGGTCTGTTTGTGTTGCTGACTTTTCTGCTGGAACGCTGGCGCCTGAAGCATGGACGCGATGTCGCCGACTGGCTGGAAACCACAGCGTGCCTCGAAGCGTCGCTCTCCGTGGCGGGTTATTCGTTTGATCATCCGGACGATTGTCTGCCGGTAGTCTCAGACACGGTGCCGGAACTGATTGCCGAACAGTTGGGGCATCCGCTGCTGAAAGAATCTGCCTGCGTCCGAAACAGTGTGTCGCTGACGGGCGAAAGGCCGTTGCTGTTGATCAGTGGATCCAACATGTCTGGCAAGAGTACGTTCCTGCGCAGCCTGGGCGCAAGTGTGGTTTTAACGCTGTGCGGATCCGTCGTGCGTGCGAAGAGTTTTCGTACATATCCGTTTCAGGTTGCAACTGCGATGCGGGTGAGCGACTCGCTGCAGGAAGGTCGTTCACTGTTCTTCACCGTCGTGCGTCGTCTGAAGACCGTAGTCGATCTGACGGAACAGCCACGAATCGTACTGTTTCTGCTGGACGAAATTCTCAACGGAACAAATTCGCACGACCGTCGCCGCGGCGCAGAAGCCGTTATTCGTTCCCTTGTCGCCCGCCATGCGCTGGGGATTGTGACGACACACGATCTGGCTCTGACGCAGATTGCCGATTCGATGTCTGATCAGGCCGTCAACAAACATTTCGAAGACAGGATCACTAATGGCCAGATGACATTCGACTACACACTCCGCGACGGCGTTGTTGAACGCAGCAATGCGATCGCCCTGATGCGCATGCTGGGCCTAGATGTGTGATGCAGGTACACTGAGGGAGCGATTTCATGACACAAACTCCCGCCGTTCGTATTCGGGATCTCAACAATCATCCGATCCGCCACGACGGACAATTCGTCGTGTACTGGATGACGGCTTATCGCCGGCTGTCATCCAACTTCGCCCTACAACGCGCGGCTGAACTGGCTCGCATGCATCACAAGCCGCTGTTAATTGTGGAAGGCTTGCGGCTGGCCTATCCGTGGGCAAGTCGTCGATTGCATACGTTTGTGCTGCAGGGGATGCGTGACAACCGCGATCATGCCAAGCGGCATTTGCATTGTTACGTGCCATTTGTGGAAACTTTTGCGGGGCAGGGTCAAGGGATGATGGAATGGCTTGCAACGCAGGCTGCCACGATTGTTACTGATGATTTCCCGTGTTTCTTTCTGCCACGCATGATCAATGCCGTCGCGCGTCGAATTAACGTGAAGATGGAGGCCGTCGATTCGAATGGTCTGTTTCCGATGCACGTCGCAGACACAGAATTTCCGACAGCATTTGCCTTTCGTCGCTATCTGCAGAAAACCCTGAGCGTCTATCTGCCGGTCATGCCGGAACAGGAACCGCTGGCCGATCCGGAAATCCCGCGCCTTGCATCGCCGCCCGCTGAACTGACGTCGCGCTGGCCGTCTGCAGATCCGTCGCTGCTTGATTGCGAAGCGGCAGCGCTGGACCTCCTGCCAATCGATCAGTTCGTGAAGGAAGCGGCAATGACAGGTGGCCCAAACGCCGCGCGAAAGCAGTTAGACAACTTCCTCGAAACACGAATGTGTCGTTATGCATCAGACCGAAATCAGCCAGACGAAGATGCGTCCAGTGGTCTGTCACCGTATTTGCACTTCGGTCACATTTCCGCGCACGAGATTTTCCTGCAACTTGCAAAACAGGAAGACTGGTCGATCAACAACCTCGCCGATCCGAAAAAGACGCGAGGCAGTCGAGCCGGTTGGTGGGGCATGTCGGAGAACGCGGAATCGTTTCTGGATGAACTTGTGACGTGGCGCGAACTGGGGTTTAATATGTGTTCGCGTCGCGATGATTTCGATCGTTATGAATCGCTGCCGGAGTGGGCTCAAACGACACTCCGAATTCACGAGTCCGACGCTCGCCCCGTTGTCTATTCCTTCGACCAGATGCGCAACTCTGAAACGCACGACCAGCTTTGGAACGCCGCTCAGCATCAACTTACCACGACAGGTCGCATGCACAATTACCTGCGAATGTTGTGGGGCAAAAAGATTCTGCAATGGTCCGAAACACCGCGCGAAGCGCTCGACACCATGATTCAACTCAATAATCGTTTCGCTGTGGATGGACGCAACCCGAATTCGTACTCCGGAATTTTCTGGGTACTCGGACGCTACGATCGCGCCTGGGGCCCTGAACGTCCGATCTTCGGCAAGATCCGTTATATGACGTCAGAAAACACGGCCCGCAAGCTGCATCTGAGCAAATATCTGCAACAGTTTTCGCCGAGGTAAATGACCACTGAAAGCGAGGCAAGCCGGGATACTTTGCTGTCATCTGTGGCGATCGACAGTCGCCGTGTTAAACTGTTCGGCTAATGATCACGACCTGCGGTCCGACCTGGACCGTGAACTGTTTTCGAGAGGCGACATTTCATGCGACTTTCTGTTCATTCTTGGTTCTGTGCAGCAGTTATGGCGGCTGGCAGCTTGTTGATCAATTCTGCTTTGGCAGGCGACACTTTGGTTTTCCAACCACCCCATCCGGGCGTCAACGTCAAGCACATTGTGCTGATTTCAGGCGATGAGGAATATCGGTCAGAAGAAACAATGCCGATGCTGGGGAAAATTCTGAGCCAGAAGCACGGCTTCAGGTGTACGGTGCTGTTTGCCTTCGGACCTGACGGTGCTGACTACATCGACTCGAATAATCAGCAGGGGCTGCGCGGACTGGAGTCTCTTGATTCTGCTGATCTAATGATCATCGCGACTCGATTCCGTAAGCCGGATGCGGAGCAGGCAAGACACATCGCCGCATTTCTGAATGCTGGCAAACCGGTCATCGGATTGCGAACGGCTACGCATGCTTTTCAGGGCGGTGAAAATTTTACTGACTCACTGACGTATGACCAGTTCGGTCGTCAGATTCTGGGTGAGCAATGGGTTTCGCATCACGGAAAGCACAAAGTCGAAGGGGCGAGAAGTGTGGTGGAGCCGGGTGCCGGGCAGCATGCGATTCTGCACGGCGTCTCGGAGATATTTGCCCCGAGCGACGTCTACGGCGTGACTCACCTGACCGACACGGACACCATTCTGCTTCGCGGAGCGATCACGGAATCTCTCGATCCTGAATCAAAGATACTCGTCGATGACGACCGCAACAAGCCCATGCAGCCACTCGCATGGCTGCATCCTTACACCGCTCCATATGGCAAAACAGGTCATTCCTTCTGCACAACCGCTGGCGCGTCTCTGGACTTTGTTGACGAAGATCTTCGGCGATTGATTGTCAATGCCGTGATCCATCTCACCGGCGGCAAAGTCCCTGAGAAGGCCGATGTGGAATACGTCGATCCGTTCTATCCGACGTTCTTCTGCTTCATCAACGAACCGGATTATTACAAGAACATAAACATGAAACCCGAAAACTTCGGTCTCGGTAAAACTCCTCACCGACCAGACCCTCCCGGCAATCCAGCTTGGCCGTGGCGACCAACTCCTGAGAAAAAGTAACTGAGGCGATTTCCGCAGGACAGACATTCAAGTCCGTCGTGTAGCGATGAATGTAGTCGAGGCGAAGACTATTGTGCCGCAAGAGACCTTCGGCCAATGGGACGTTGTCCGACAACGTCTCGGACAAGAACTTTCAGGCTGCGTAATTTGATTTTTAAGACAATTGACGAAAGAATTTTTTAATGCCTCGTATCAAGGCGTTTCAGGCTTTGCGGCCGGTTCCTGAACTGGCCGCCAAAGTGGCTTCGGTTCCTTATGACGTTGTCAATCGCGACGAAGCTGCGGAGATGGCGGCGGGGAATCCACTGAGCTTTCTGCATGTGGTCAGACCGGACATCGACTTTCCCCCCTCAAAGAATCCGTACGATTCTGACGTCTACGATAAGGCAGCGGACAATTTTCGGAAACTGATCAGCGATGATGTCCTGCAGCGTGATCCGGCGAACTGCGTCTATGCGTACCGCCAGATCATGCACGGTCACTCACAAGTCGGCATCGTCTGCTGTTGCCACATTGATGACTACGAAAACAATCTCATCCTGAAGCACGAGAAAACCCGGAAGAGCAAAGAAGACGACCGCACTCATCATGTTCTGGCATTGAATGCAAATGCGGGGCCCGTGTTTCTGACCTATCGCGGCGTCGAACAAATCAATTTTATGGTGGCCGCTGCAACTAAGGGCGAGCCGCTTTATGATTTTGTCGCGGTTGATGGTGTACAGCACACCGTCTGGCGGATTGAAAACGCGCAGCCGTTTGTTGAGGCGCTGTCGGCAGTTTCGTATTTTTATATTGCCGATGGTCATCATCGAGCTGCCAGTGCGTGGCGCGCCGGTAATGAACTTCGACACAGGGTCTCCGGCGGAGGCACCGGCGACGAAGAATGCAACTGGTTTCTGTCCGTGCTGTTCCCGTCCAGCCAGCTGCGGATTCTGGCATACAACCGCGTGCTGAAAGAGATGAATGGTCACACAGTCAGTGACCTTCTGGAAAAACTCGACGAACTGGGTGAGCTGTCACAGACGGACAATCCTGTCCCCGATGCTCCGGGTTCGTTCTGCTTTCTGATTGATAACCGCTGGTGGAAACTCACCATTCCGTCGGACCCTTTGTTTGTGAATGATCCGATTCGTTCTCTGGACGTTGCAATCCTGGAACGACTGGTCCTGCATCCGATCTTCGGTATCGAAGACGTACGCACAGACTCACGGATTGATTTCGTAGGGGGAATTCGAGGTACTGCGGAATTGGAACGACTGTGCATCCCGGGTAACTGGTCAGTCGGTATTTCGATGTACCCGACGACGCTTGATCAACTGATGTCGGTCTCCGATGCGGGTGAGATCATGCCACCGAAGAGCACATGGTTTGAGCCCAAATTGCGCAGCGGTCTGCTGGTTCATACACTGGATTAATCCGGCTTAAGCGATTGGCAAACACAACTATAGAAAACACTTAGAATCATATTCGCTCAGGATATCTTCTAGGTTATTTTGCGGGACGATGGTGTGCTGGAACACAGGACTCGAATTCGAGGTCACGAACGAACTCGCCGCGATCATGCGACCGAGCTGACGCAGGACTATGTCGAAGCAATCGCCGAACTGATCCAGCAAACCGGTGAATGCCGCGTGCGTGACCTAGCGAAGCGGTTTGCGGTGAGTCATGTGACAGTCAATCGAGCGATTGCCAGAATGAAACGTGATGGCTTCGTTGACACTCAACCGTATGCCCCGGTCACGCTCACGAACCTAGGTAAAACGCTCGCAGAGTTTTCTGAACGGCGGCATCGAATCGTGTTCCATTTCCTGAGGGCTCTCGGTGTCAGCGAACGCACGGCGGCAATCGACAGCGAAGGAATCGAGCATCATGTGAGCGAAGAAACGCTGCAACTGATGGAACAATTCGGTACGAAAACACCCATGGACCACCCTGCGTAGAATCACTTTTAGGATCTCATGAGATGAGTCCTGCTGACATCAACATTCGACCGCTTCTTGGCAGATTCCTCCGAACACTCACGGCACTCGGTGTTGCATGGCTGATCGTGTCATCATCTGTGATGGCAGACAATCAAGCAGTAGTCAACCCCGTCGTAACCATTGCAGGCAATGGCAGAGACATAACAATCCCGTCTAATGGACCTGCGATCACTACGGCGATCTCGCAGCCATTCGGAATCTGCACCGGGCCTGACGGCGCACTCTATGTGTGCGAAGTCGGTTCTCACGTCATCCGTCGAGTCGATCTGCAGTCCGGACTGATGACCACTGTTGCTGGCTGCGGACGCAGGGGATACGCGGGCGACGGTGGCGCAGCGACAACTGCAGAACTCAACGAACCCTACGAAGTGCGATTTGACAGCCACGGAAACATGGTGTTCGTTGAAATGCAGAATCATATCGTGCGGAAAGTGGACGCCAAATCGGGCATCATTTCAACTCTGGCTGGCAATGGCACTGCCGGTTTTTCGGGAGACGGTGGTCCGGCAACAGCCGCGCAACTGAATCAACCGCATTCCATCGTACTGGATAACGAAGGCCGTCTCTATATCTGCGACATCCGGAATCATCGTATTCGAGTTGTCGATACCGTGACCGGAATCATTACGACCTTTGCAGGGACGGGTGAACGGTCTGCAGCGCCGGACGGAGCTGCACTGAATGGCACGCCACTCAATGGCCCGAGAGCACTTGATTTTGACGGTCAACATTCACTCTATCTCGCACTGCGAGAGGGCAACTCGATCTTCAGAATCGATCTTCAGAATCGCACGCTTCAGCATCTGGCAGGAACAGGCAGAAGCGGCTATACGGGCGACGGTGGCCCGGCGAAGATCGCGCAGTTGGCCGGACCGAAAGGCGTCAGTCTGTCAAAGGCCGGCGATCTGTATTTCGCCGACACGGAAAGCCATACCGTCCGTGTCCTGCGAAAGTCATCAGGAATTGTGGAAACGGTGATCGGCGACGGCACGCCCGGGGACGGACCGGATGGCGATCCAAAGCACTGCCGCCTCAGTCGGCCGCATGGCGTCTTCGTATCAGCCGACGACTGGCTCTACATTGGCGACAGCAGCAACCACCGTGTTCGCCGACTCAGCCTCCTGCACCGAGATGTCGAACGCTAGCTCCCTCTGCTTCACCACACATGTTGCCGTTAGGTCATGGTGGTCATTCTGTCTGCTTCCGTCGTATCGATGCTGATTCGACGGCGTCTATTCCTTAAAACGTTCCATCGCCAGATCTTTCACCGCGCGCAGATCCAGTTTTCCGGTCCCCAGCAGCGGGATCTGATCGACAAGGATAAAACCGTTCGTGGACGGGATGAACAGATTCGGCAATCCGGCAGCTTGCAGGCGGTCTATTATCTCCCGCACGGGTTTCTTAATTGGTCTGTGCAGCACAATCAACTGTTCGCCTTTCTTTGGGTCCGGCACTGCAGTGACAGCACACAGGACTTCCGTTTCGTCGCCCTGATCTTCTTCCAGGATCTTTGCGATTTCCTGTTCGATCAGAATATGCGGCACCATTTCACCACCAATCTTTGAGAAACGACTCATCCGACCGGTGATGCGTATAAACCCGTCCTCATCGATCATTGCCATGTCGCCGCTGTTGTACCAGCCGTCCTGAATCAGTTCCGCAGTTTTCTCAGGCTGATTCAGATATCCCAGCATGATGTTGGGCCCCTTGATTTTGAGCAAACCTTCCTGATTCGCCCCCAGCATCGCGCCGGTTTCCAGATCGATCACGGCAGCGGCAGAACCGGGGATGACTCGCCCCACCGTGCCATGCTTCGTTCCGATCTCCAGCTTTGCTTCTTCGCCCATGCGTACCTCGGGAATATTGAACGCAGCCACTGGCGACATTTCCGTCGTACCATAACCTTCAGTCGGTTCAACCCCGAACTTTTCCTTGAAGGCCACACGCAGATCGTCCGACAATTTTTCCGCACCGACAATCACCAGATTCATCGACTTCATTTCTTCGACGGTACAACGCTTCAGATATGACCGCAGGAAGGTGGGCGTCGCGATGAGGATCGTACACTTGTACTTCTCAGTGAGTGACCCCACGGTCCGGGCATCTAGCGGGTTGAAATGAAACACAGCCGATGGATCGACACTCAGAGGCATCCACATCGTGACGGTGAAGCCGAAACAGTGAAAAAACGGCAGCACGCCCAGCAATCGGTCGCTCGACTTCAGCCGCATCAATTCATTCACCGCATCCACATTGGACGTGAGGTTGTGCTGCGACAGGACCACTCCCTTGGGCTCTCCGGTGGATCCCGATGTAAAGATCACTGCGAGCGGATCATCCGGTTTGATGCGATCAAGCCCCAACCGTCGGCACAGCATCCCGATCGGCATCAGCCTGGCCAGCGCAAACGCTTTGGCTTTGTCCGCCCCGGTAATTTGCAGCTTCAGATCTTCCAGATACACGAGTTCGGCATCGAGTTGCATCGGCCGTTTTTCCATAAACGCGCGACTGGTGAGAATCTGTTTAATGCCGGCTTCACGGATGCAGAAATTGACGAGGTCTACTGTGAGTGTGTAATTCAGATTGACGGTGACCTTTCCCGCCAGTGAGAGCGCCGCGTTGGCCAGTATGCCACCGACGGAAGGCGGCAGCAGCAGTCCGACGTGCTGAACATCTGGCTTCAGGATTCGCTCTGTGAGCAGCGCATGAAACGCCAGCGAACCGATCAGCAGTTTGCCACCGGTCAGTTCCGTGCCACTCGAATCTGCGACCTTCATCCGCTTCCATGCCAGTCGGCACTGCCGAATCAACCGCCGAGCCGGAATTACGCTTCGTTCCTTTCTGAGGAGCACGGATTGAGCATTCAACTGCAGCACAGCATTGCGCACGATATCCACATCGTCCACATGCAGTAATGGCTGACCGAACGAAATCGAGACCGGATAAGGCCAGTACTTAGGCTTCTTCCAGATGAACCGTCCGCGTTCGTAACTGAAGATGCTGCCCCACAACTCGTCTAGGCAGACTGGCACTACAGGCGCGTCCGTATCTTTCAGGATTCTCAGCATCCCTCGTTCAAATTTCTGCAACTGACCGGTTCGACTGATCTTGCCTTCTGCAAAGATGCAGACCAGTTGGCCGCTCAGCAAAGCATCGCGAGCCGTGTTTAGAGAATGAATCAGTGCTCGAGGTCCATCGCCGCTGCGGATGGGAATAATACCAAATAAATTCGACAGCCGCCGCGCGAGGCGCCCTTGAACGTAGTCGGCATAGGCCACCATCCGAATGGGTCGTGAACTTGCCAGCAGAATCAGGATACCATCGATCCAGGACACATGATTGGCCACCAGCAGCGCCGGGCCGCGTTCGGGAATGTTTTCGATCCCGTACGTACGAA
This sequence comes from Planctomycetaceae bacterium, assembly GCA_947476295.1. Taxonomy (GTDB): domain Bacteria; phylum Planctomycetota; class Planctomycetia; order Planctomycetales; family Planctomycetaceae; genus SXXK01. The sequence continues at coordinate 27,908 of CANJQC010000039.1, forward strand.
CTCGATACACAAATCGACTGAGCAGCCATACAAAAAAACGAATCGTGGCCTGCGGCAACAACCACAGCACATAAATCACAATCGGAATGATGCTCAGACCCGATATAAGGAAGATCTGCGGAGCGGACATCTTTAACGGTGTCTGAAGCACCCAGAACAGTCCCGAGACAATCAGCATTCCGACCGCCGTCAATTGCTGTCCGGCAGCGAGGATTGCCCCCAGTCGGTCATGCGGACTGCGTTCCTGAATGAAGGCCTGCAGGGGAACGTTGAAGAGCCCGCCACCCAGTCCGATCACGATCAGCATCGCCCCGGTCATGACGGGGGAGTCAATGGTGAAGTACAACAGGATGCAGGCTAGTCCCATGAGCATGCTTCCGAACGCCACCATTCCCAGTTCAACTCGACCGTTGGACCACCAGCCAGCCAGCAGGCTTCCTACTCCCACGCCAATCACCAGCATTGCCATGAACGGCCCGGGATTGGAGTTGGGAGTATCGTCAGCAAGTTCCTGATTGACGAACACATCGATGTTCATTTGAGCCATCGAGGCCAAACACCAGAAGAAGACGATTCCAAGGGTGACTCGAAGTATGGCTCGATCTACCATGACCAGCTTGATGTCTCGCCAGGAATCCGTCACCAGATTCCACTGGAACTTTGTGGTGGGGCTGGCAGCAGGAACGTGAGTAATCACCATCGCCGCCACTGTTCCGAAAACAGCGGATCCAATCAGAGCGGCTGCGGACATCGACAATCCGAGGACGTGACTTGTCTGAGTCAGATCGGCCAGAGCGTATCCGGCGACGGTTCCCACAATGACGGCCACGAGCGTCGCCAGTCCGGACAAGCCGTTGGCAGCGGAGATGTCCGACCTTTTCACAAGCTCCGGAATGATCCCCAGCTTGGAAGTTCCGATGAAGGCCGCCTGGATCCCAATGAGAAACAGGATGGCAAACATTGACGGCACGTGAGCCGCATGGATCGCCCAGATTCCGGCCGCCATCAGAATGATCTCAACCAGTTTGAGCCAGATAATCGAGGTTCGTTTGCTGAATCGGTCTGCCGCCCAACCGGCCCATGGTGCGAACAGGACAAACGGCAGCATGAAACAGGCAAGCCCCAGCGACAGCACGACGGTCTCCGCATTTTCCTCTGTCCATCCGAAGTCCTCGTGAAACCTCAATTTTCCAATCGGAACAATCAGCCAGCGAAACATGCTGTCGTTGACCGCTGTCAGAAACGTCATCAGCAAATAGCCGACAAACGATGACGACATCAGACGCTGTGGTCCTGCAGCGGGTACGATGTTCGCTTCAGCACTGGAAATGGCCCTGACTCCTTACTTATTCTGGATGGGATCGAACCTGCAGGGCACATCTGTCACGATACCGCAGGCCCTTCGTAGTTCTGGAAACCCTGATTGTAGGTTCGCGCAACTCGAGCTGCATTCTCTGTCTCATCGTCCACCAGCGGCGGGAATCGGCTGTATTCTTTCGTAAACAGTCTGCCGATCTCCATCGCGTATTTCACAGGACGCATGAGCAGTGTACTCTGGACGGCCTGTGATACAATATACACAGAATACACAGACAGGTCGGTCCCCACGCGACACCCGGAACTGCATCAACTCATGCCATCTTTAGAGCCCCCCGAACCACCACTCAAGGCATCAGCTCAGTCGCTCGTGGCGAGGCTGCGTTCGTACTGTTCAGTTGCCGTCGCGTTTTCGGGTGGCGTGGACAGTGCTGTGGTGGCGAAAGCAGCAGCCATGGCTTTGGGTGATCGAGCCGTAGCAGTTACCGCAGTCAGCCCCAGTCTCGCGTCGAGTGAGCTTGAGATCGCGCGCCGTGAAGCGATGCTGATCGGCATTCGTCATGTCGAATTTCAGACATGGGAATTTAGTCGGCCTGAGTACCGTCGAAACGCGGGTGACCGGTGTTTTTTTTGCAAAGACACGCTTTATGAACTGACGCGGTCACGGCTGCAGAACCTCGGCGTTGAGGTGATTGTCAACGGAGCCAACACGGATGATCTCGGCGATCACCGCCCGGGAATGCAGGCAGCGGTTAATCACAATATACGCAGCCCGTTGATTGAAGAAGGGCTGAACAAAGCCGCAGTTCGCGAATTGGCGCGGTACTGGAATCTGTCCGTTGCCGAGAAGCCCGCGTCGCCGTGTCTGTCCAGCCGCATTGCCTATGGTGTCGAAGTGACTGAAGAACGAGTGTTACGCATTGAACGGGCAGAAGCGTTCCTGAAAACCACCACCGGAATTCTGGAACTTCGCGTAAGGCACGAGGCGCATGAACTGGCGCGAATCGAAGTGCCAGTCGATCAAGTGGCACTCCTACTGGAGCAGGACCTGCGAGAACGGATTACGAAGGAACTCCGTTCGCTGGGGTTTCGATTTGTGACCGTCGATCTGGACGGATTTCGGTCTGGCAGCATGAACAGCGTACTGCCGCTTGTGCAATTGCAGTTTGGAATTGACGGACGATGATACACATGTCCGATTCACGGACGCCCGTGCAGGTATTGTTTTCGCTGTCAACCTTCTGTCAGCTTTCCACGACAGACTCCAGCAAGCAGCGTGACTGGTAAATTTGCAACCTGAGCGTCAACATTGCCGCTTGTGAAAGTTGAAACTGCCGCAGGTTCATCCCGCTTTTTTGCGATTCAGGTTCAGGAGTCCCCGCATGAAATACCATCGACGTCAGGTTGTCAAAGGAATCGGCGGCACACTTGCACTGTCGCTGCTGTCGGATTCAACTCACGCTGTGCCGAAAGATACCAGTGCGAAGCCACGCATTCGGATTGGTCAGATCGGCGTCGGGCACGCGCATGCCAGCAAATTATCCGTGTATCGGAAGTCGCCGGATTACGAAGTCGTTGGGATTGTGGAACCAAACGCGGAGCTCAGAAAGCAGGCGGAGGTTCAGGAGCCGTTTCGTGACCTGCCCTGGATGACTCAGGAAGAGTTGCTCAACGTATCGGAGTTGCAGGCGGTTCTGGTGGAAACGCAGGTCCGCGAATTGCTGGATGTCGCTGAGACCTGCGTCAAGGCTGGTAAGCATGTGCATCTTGACAAACCAGCCGGCGAATCACTCGCACAATTTACTCGCATTCTTGAATCTGCATCGCATCAACAGCTGCTGCTGCAGATGGGTTACATGTATCGCTACAACCCGGCCATCGTGTTGCTGAGAGACTTCCTGAAACGCGGCTGGCTGGGCGACGTTTTTGAAGTTCACACCGTGATGAGCAAAGTCGTCAGCCCCGAAAGTCGTCGGGAGCTGGCGGAGTTTCGCGGGGGGATCATGTTTGAACTGGGCGGTCACATCGTCGATCTGGTCATCGGTGTGCTCGGAAAGCCTGTACACGTCGCTGCATTTCCCCGGCGTGTCGGCACGCAGGATGACAAGCTTATGGACAACATGCTGGCGGTGTTCGAATATCCTCACGCTACGGCAACAGTGAAGTCCAGTGCTGTCGAAGTGGATGGCGGTGAACGACGACATTTTGTGGTGTGCGGAACTGAGGGAACTTTTCATGTCCAGCCGCTGGATAATCCTTCCGCCCGAGTCACTTTCTCATCCACCCGCGACACATACATCAAAGGGTATCAGGACGTCACCTTTCCAAAATACGTTCGCTACGTTGAAGATGCCGCAGACATGGCGAAAATCATTCGAGATGAGAAGGAGTCTGACTTCGCGCCGGATCATGATCTGGCCGTACAGACATCGTTGTTAAAAGCGTCCGGGCTGTGAATTCAGTTGCAGATGCACTGCATAAACTGGCTTGTCTGTGTTTCTGGATCGCAGCAACATTCACGTTTGCCGATGACCTGGTGTCAGACGTGCCATTTGTTTCCGGCTTCGACCGATTCGGGCGACATGCTGACATTGATCAAGTCACTGCCGGTCGCCTGTTGATCACGGAACTCAGTTGCACGGCTTGCCACGCAGCTGAAGATGCACTGCTGCTCCCAAAACGCGGGCCTGTGCTGGACTGGCCTGATGCACGAGCCGGAAAATGGGCGAATTGGGTTTGCGGGGAAAATGGAAATCTGTTGCGCTCCCCAGTATCAAACCCTCTAGTTTTCACTCAAGGCGAAGGAGCGCAACAGGGAGCTCGAGAGGCGTCACTGTTGGGAATACGCTTGGGTTCTATGTTGAGGACATCGCCAATGGCCACGTTCACGCATATACCTTTGACTCTGGGCCATTGTGTTCTGTCGATCCCCAAGGACCGCTCCAATTGAGGCCAACCAGTTTTGCCTTTTTCCGACAGTTCACGGATTTTTTTTCTACAAACAGTTCAGGTGCTGTCGGACTGCCAAGAACGTGATCAATTTCCAGATACACTCGGGTCTGTCGACCTGGGCGATTCTGGCTTTGATAGACCAGAATTCTTCCCTCCATCGCACCCGGCAAGCCGATGCACAGAACCCGTTGGACTACTGCCTCCCACCGCATCAACTCTGCATAGTAATCCTAGGCAAATGGGTCACGAGGCCGATCGCTGGATGTTCTTTCCCGACGCTCGCGACACCAAGAACGGTATTTGTGGTCCGAAGGGTTGACCAATGAGACATTCCGAATGAATCTGTTCTGCATAGCGGCCCCCATAATCAGTATTAGATCACGACGGTTGACTTCCATGACGGTGTTGCGAAGGAGTGGCGTGTGGAGACCGTCTGATGAAATCACGAATCGAACTGGAGCGTGCGGTGTGGAGTGAAGAGTAGTTTGGCAGCTGTCATCTCGGAGACATGCAGCGAACGCAGCGGCTGGTGCGTTATGCGCAGCAAATGGCAGAAAAGCCGGATGCTTCAACACCCAGTCACAGACCGAATATCGGACTGCAGTGCCAATCACCTTGGTATCTGCACCAGTCACATTTGGTATCACCAGATTTCGCAGCCCCGCTCACGCGCAATCTATCGCTGGATCTGGATATTTGAAGTGAATTTACACGATCTCCTCAATAACTTTGCCTTCCAAGAACGTCAGCCGCTCATTTCTACCCTGATGCGGATATGTCAGCAGATGCTGATTGAGCCCCATTTGATGCAGGATGGTGGCGTGCAGGTCACGAAAGTGACAGGGACGTTCTATCGCACGTAGTCCAATGGCGTCGGTTGCGCCGACGACGCAGCCGCCCCGAATTCCACCTCCGGCCATCCACATACTGAAGCCCAGATTGTGATGGTCTCGGCCGTTAGCCGACTGCGCTTCCGGTGACCGGCCAAACTCCCCGCCCCATACCACCAGCGTTTCATCCAGCAGTCCGCGGCGTTTCAGATCTGTTAGCAGCCCTGCAATCGGCATGTCTGTTTCACCAGCTTTGCGAAGATGATTTTCCTCGATATCTGCATGTGCGTCCCACTGCATCGCGCCTGGGCCACCTCCAGAAACAACGCAGACAAAACGCACTCCTGATTCGACAAGTTTTCGAGCTAACAGGCAACGTTGGCCGTAATCTCGAGTTGGTTCACGGTCGGCACCGTACAGTGCGAGAGTATCCTTAGTTTCTTTGGAAAGATTCAAAATGTCCGGCGCGCTCATCTGCATTCGAAATGCCAGATCGTAGCTGTTGAGGCGGGCCTGAAACTCCTGATCCCCGGGGCGAATCGTGGCTGTGTTTAGTTCGTGGATCAGGTCCAGAGTGCGACGTCGCCCCTCCTGAGAGACGCCGGTCGGCAGTGCCAAGTTAAGGACAGGTCGGTTGCCAGAACGAAACACGGTCGGTTGAAAAGCCGCCGGCAGGAACCCCTGCATATACATCGGCTGACCGGCCTCAAGTGCACCGACCGGATCAGGCATCACAACGTATGCTGGCATCGACTGGCTTTCAACGCCCAGGCCATACACCAGCCATGATCCCATACTGGGGAAACCGGGATTCAGACGTCCCGAAAACAGTTCATATTGCGCTGCGGAATGAACAACCATATCGCCGTACATGGACCGAATGACGGCAATGTCGTCGATACACTTCGCCGTATGCGGAAACAGATCGGAAACCTCAATTCCACTCTCACCATGTTTTCTGAAGCGACGTTTCGTACCCAGAATCGTCGTGTCACCCTGGATCTGCTGATATTTGGCTTCGCCGAATTCTGCCGGACGTTTGTGACCGTGCAACTCGTTCAAGAGTGGTTTCGGATCAAATGTTTCGAGGTGACTTGGGCCACCTGCCATAAACAAGAAGATCACAGATTTCGCTTTGGCTGGCCAGTGACAGGATCGCTCCGCAAGTGAATTCTGCATGCCCGCATCGGACTGGTTCGCCCGCAACAGCGATGCCATGGCCAGTCCGCCAAATCCACAGCACGCATCGCTGAGCATCTGGCGTCGGCTTAATGGAAATGGTGATTGTAATGTGTTGTCACGGGACATAGAGAAAATCATTCAGATTAAACAGAGCCAACGCGAATTCTTCCAAGGGCTGTTCGGCCAGAAATCGGATACTCAGCTCCTTTTCCGCTGCGTTTGGCATTCGTCCAAGCACAAGGCTGAATCCGCTGTCCGTCAGTCGTTCAGAATCGCTGCCGGCGATCATCCGCAGGCGTGCCGCTAGGGAATGGGCCATGCTGTTAGAAAACGATCCGTTCAGCAGTTCCAGCGCCTGAGGCGCGTGAGTGCTCGATTCTCTTCGCGCACAACTGCTCATGAGAGTCGGCGCGTCGAATACTTCCATGAACGGAAGTCGCAGATTTCGTTTCGCGATCAGGTAGATAGACCGTCGATCATTATTGGAACTATCCGCAGGAACTTGCCATTGTGCAGGTTTATACAATAACTGGACCAGTTCCGGATCGACAGGTGTCATGATTCCTGGCCCCCCGGCCGCGCGGTTCAATCGGCCGGAAACCATCAGCATCGCATCCCGAAGCTGTTCGGCTGTCAATCGTCGCCGCGGAAAATGCCACAGTAGCCGATTCTCGGGATCGGAGATTGTCGCGTCTGATACGTGTGCTGAATCGCATCCCTGCCGATAAGTTTCGCTCAGCACAATCAGCCGATGAACTGACTTCAACTGCCAGCGATTTTTGATCAGATAGCTGGCCAGCCAATCGAGGAGCTCCGGGTGACTGGGAACGCCGCCGCGTGTGCCAAAATCATTGGGCGTACTCACAATCCCCAAACCGAAATGCTGTTGCCAAACTCGATTGACAATTACCCTCGCTGTCAGCGGGTTATCAGCAGCAGTCAGCCACTTTGCCAGTAGCGTGCGGGGGTTCTCCACGTCGAGTGGTAACTCGGGAACATGGGCGCCCACGAGGATACTTAAGGGGCGCGGGCCGACCCGTTCGCCTTTTTGCTCCCAGACTCCCCGGTGGAGTATATGGATCGCCGTTTGGTTCAAAAAGTTGTTCCGTGTGCCAGGGATTTGAGGCAGCGGCTCCGGCCGTCTGGATTCCAGTTCCTCTGCTTCCTTTTCGAGCTGCGATCGTTCAGGACCGGCAGCAACTCTGGCTTGTTCTCTCAGCCTGGCCTGGTGTGCTCTGACGTCCTCGGTGGACTTCTGCCAGGCGTCCTGCTGCGCCGGCGATGCCAGCGTCAGATTATTTTCGTCTGTTGCCGCAAAGTACGCCTGCAGGCAGTAATAGTCCTTCTGTGAGATAGGCTCCAGTTTGTGATTATGGCAACGTGCACAACCGATAGAGAGTCCCAAAATGGCCGTTCCGATTACGTCTGTGCGCTCGGTCAGCACTTCATTTCGGCTCAGGGCTAGCTCAGGGTTTCCCGCGTTACGACGGACAGGTCCAAGGCGATGAAAAATAGAGGCCGTCTGATACTCTGTGTTGTTCGCGTCCAATTCATCGCCTGCGATCTGTTCTGTGATGAACTGATCAAACGGTTTATCACGATTCATGGAATCAATAACGTAGTCCCGGAATTGCCAAGCACCCGGCAAGTGGGTGTCGTATTCGAAGCCTTCGGTTTCTGCGTAACGAATGACATCCAGCCAGTGTTGCGCCTGGCGTTCTCCAAAATGCGCACTGTCCAGTAGTTGGTCGACGACTTTTTCGTATGCCTGAGGCGAAGCGTCCTGCAGAAAAGTCTGGACCTGTGCTGGTTCCAGCGGCAGGCCAATCAGATCCATCGCGACGCGGCGGATCCATGCTGCACGATCAACGGCAGGGGCCTGTTTCCAAGCCTCTTGCTCCAGTCGAGCCAGCACAAATGCATCCACTGGATTTCTAACGTCAGCTGGATTTTGCGAGCCAGGCAGCGCAGGTGATGAGAGAGGCTGAAATGCCCAGTGGTTCTTCGGATCATCGGTTTCTGCCAATTCCGGTTCCACGTGGCGAGGATCCATAGCACCCTTCTCAATCCAACGTATGAAATCAGCAATGACCTGATTAGGCAGCGGGTCTCGATTCGGCGGCATCTGCAAGCTGTTCTGATGCCGCAACGCCTGCAGCAGCAGACTCTCATCAGGCTTACCTGGCACGATCGCCGGACCACTATCGCCACCCCTCAGAATTCCTAGGCCGGAATCCAGTCTCAGTCCGCCCTCAATCTTGTTTGCATCTTTAGAATGACACTGATAGCACTCCGCTTTCAGCACCGGCTCGATCCGCTCGGAAAAATACTGCAGGAGCGTTGCATCACTGCCGTCCGAATTCTCCGCTGCCAGACTGTCTGTGCCGGATCCTGTCAGCAAACTGATTGTCAGCAGGGCTACGAGTTTTCCGGTTTCGAGTAACATACAAAGGCGGCTATTCCCTAGGTTCCTCCGGACTTCACTACCGTAGCTGAGTCTATCGGAATGGTTGCAGCAAAAGAAACGATCAATGATCGAAAGCAACAGCAATCTTGCGCTGAGCTATCTCCTGTTCCATCTTCCTAAGCAAAGAGTCCCTCGATTGGGGGAGCCCGGTACAATTCGTGAGGACGACCGTCGATGTCTTTCCAGATGGTCTTTTCTGGAATTCCAAGAGTGTGAAAGATTGTGCCGGCGATGTTCTCGGGGGTTTGTCTGTCGCTGATTGGATATGCGGCGATGTCATCGGTTTCTCCAATAGCTCGCCCCCCTTTCACACCTCCCCCAGCAAATAGGCTGGTCATTGCCGGTCCCCAATGATCACGTCCCGCATCCTTATTGATTGCGGGTGTCCGTCCAAATTCGCCGCTGACAACGACTAAGGTGGACGCCAGCATGCCGCTCTCGTCCAGATCGTCCAATAACGCGGATAACGCGCGATCAGCATACGGCAGCAGGTTATTCTTCAGATTCGAAAAATTATTGGCATGCGTATCCCAAGAGGAATTCTTTCCAAGATTGACCTGTACCAGACGGACACCTGCTTCTACGAGGCGCCGCGCCATCAGGAGAGACAGGCCGAATTTATTTTTTCCGTAACGATTCGTGGTTTCCACTGTGGCATTCTCCACGTCGAACGCCGATCGAACTTTTGCATCGGCTAGCACTGAAATGGCCTGAAGCCGATCTCGATCCAGTTTCCCGGTCATCGCCAACTGTTGCAGCATGGACTGTTGACGTTCGACACTCGAGAGCAACTGAACACGGTTTGTGAAACGCGATTGACCACCATCGGGCAGAGTCAGCATCGGTACGTTGAGGACCGACGGCGCGGCATGTTCGAAAACTTCGCCAGTGAAACGAAAACAGTGCGGGCAGGCTCCATTTCCCATTCCACACGGCGCAGCAATGTCGATATGCCACGCCTCCCACCGGCTTCCTAGGCGTCCAGCATATTGACCTGGTCGAATCGCGTTCGCCTCGTTAATACTGGGCTGCGGCAACACAGCAGCCGGCGGCAGCGGACCGCCATCGTCCAGTACATAATTGACTTGAGACAGCAGCGACGGCCATTCGTTGACGCTGATTTTCCCTTGATCCACAAAGCCGGCTGGAAAGTCGAGCCGACCAGTAAACAGCATATGGCAGGCCGGGCCATGGTCACTGCTGTCTGTCGAAAGCGAACGCACGAGGGCATATTTTTCCGTCCGGGCTGCCAGCATCGGCAAGTGTTCACAAATGTGAATCCCGGGAGTCTGTGTGTCGATTGGCTTAAACTCGCCACGTACACTGCTGGGTGCGTGAGGTTTCATGTCGAATGTGTCTTGGTGCGACAGCCCACCGTTAATAAAGACAAAGATGACCGACTTCTTCGTTCCGCTTGTTTTGCCAGACATCGCCCCGTCAAGAGCCGCCAGTTGAGGCAGTCCGAGTCCAAGCATGCCAATTGTGCCGACGTTTAGCATCGAACGCCGCGATATTGCCGCACTCATCAATGATGGACGTTGCCGAGGCATATTTGTTCCCGGTATGAAACGAATCCACGCGATGCCACAGATTCAGCCTGTCGCTGTTCTGCACTTCCTGCAGTTTAGTCATTCAGGAGGCGTTCAGGAACATAATAATGCGGTCAATCTGCGCGCAGCCACGCGGTCCAACTGGTTGCAGCCTAGAGGCCATCCAAAAGTACCTGCAGCAATTCACCGGGGAGCCAGTGGTGAAGTGGACCCACAGAGATTCTGGACCATAACCGTCGGTGGATCGCTGTTTTTAAGAAAAACTTACCGGTGGCGGGTGCCATTTCGCTTCGCTCACAAAATCCGGGAAAACCGCTTCATCACAACGCGAACAAATAGCGGAAACAACCCTAACAGGACCAACGCTATAAGAATTTGAGTGATCTGGCCGGGAGTGAAGACAGCGTTTATTCCTTTCTCCGCCAGTGTCTGAAGTCGTGGCACGCTCGCACCGGCATAAACGTAGACGACGGTGCCGGGAAGCATGCCTAGTTGACTGACCCACCAGAAAGTACGAACACGGAGTGGCGTCAAGCCCATCGCTGCGTTGATCACAAAAAACGGCACGACAGGAATCAATCGCAGCGTGAACAGGTAAAATGCACCCTCGCGGCGCAAGGCATCATTAAAGGAAATCAGACCATCGCCAAAGCGGCGAGTCATAAAATCCTGCAGCAGGTATCTGCTCAACAGGAACGCAATCGTCGCTCCGGCCGTTGAGCCAAAGCTTACAACAAGTATGCCACTCCAGAGGCCAAACAGCCAGCCTAAGACAAGCGTCATTGGTACAGCTCCAGGCAACGAAAGTCCGGTCACTGTGACGTAGGTTGCAAACGCTGCCAGATACACGATGACCGGGTATCCAGCCTGAAACTGCCTGAACGCCGTCTCGCGAGCCGCCAGTTTTGTCAGCGTCAATTCGTCACCAAGCGCCCAGACACTAAGCACAACGGCACTCAGGAGAAGAATCAGCACAAGCAGTTTTGGAACGGCTGCTCGGTTTCGAGCTGCCGGGACAAAGTCGGATGTTGCTTCAGTCGCAGGGACATTCGACATGCAAGCCTCCATTTTCCTTCAGACTGCTGACAACGCCGATTCTACCGCTTGCTGATTTCCGGTCGTTCCGGCAGCTGACTGTGGACTAAATCTACGGTGACCTGCTGCGAACTCCAGGGGCCGCGAGGCACTTCGCCTTTGGCGAGTGCGAAAACCAGGCCAACGGCGACCAGAAGCGTGGGAATCGAGATGACTGCAAACACCGGAGCTGCTGTGACACGTCGCAGCGCGGTACCCTTCCGCCACTGTCGAATTCCGAAACCAGCCGAACATACACTCAGCCATGTCAGTCCAACAACGACTCCCAGTCCCATGATCCGATCCTGCTGGACCGACTGTCGAATCTGTCGCACCGCCATCTGATCCACGGCTTCAGGGAATTCCAGCAACGCATAGAGAATTCGAAACGGCTTCGGACCTTCGGTTGCCGTATTCATCGTTTCAAGACGTTCGTAAGTGTCCACGACATATTTTTTTGCTGTGGCCTGCGACAATTCCATGCGAACGGACTTCGCCTGAACTTGCAGGGCTGTGTTCATTGGTGCAGTCACGGCCTGGACATGCTTCGCCAGCGCCTCATTGATGGCCACCGTCAACGGAGTTTCCGCATCATCGCCTGCAAGGATTGGTTTGGTATGGACCACGATTCTGCGACCATCAGTTTTGCTCACCCAATCCGGAATCGGACGAATCTGAGGCGCTACAGCGAGAATGCCTTCAGCCTCAGCCGGCAGCGCGGTGTATTCAGCAGCGGCCGGCATTGCAGACTCAGCATGTTCCACGAACGAGACGATTGAATTCGCAATCATTTCCAATCCGCCCGCCGCCAGCAACGGCTTGACGGGGACCGTCGATCCTACCGGCGGCGTGAGCGGGATTAAAGCGTAGGTCTGACGAATGCGGCCCGGCAGTTCGGAATTGAATGACTTGAGTAAATCCTGACCGGCAGTCCCCAGGATCTGCTGCACCATTTCGTCTGACAATTGAAAGACAACCACATCGCCGTTATCCGATTTTGCGGCCTGTCCAAAAATTGTCGCACTCTGTTTGTCGCCGACCATTTCCAGATTGGAACGCACGAATTGCCCGATACTGGACACCAACTGCTGAAGCTGTGCCTTTCTCGCTTCAAGGACAGCCGCCTGCTCTTCCGTAGGATGGACATTCTTGTCCGTCGATCTCACCAAAGAATTAACCAAATCCGCCTGCTCCTGTTCAACAGCCGCCGCAAGTTGACGAGCGCGTTTATCGGCAGCATGTTCCAGCAGCGGTTCACTCTCCTGAGCCTGAGCGTTCAATACAGCTGGATGTTCATGTGCCGCTGACTGCACCGTGCGGTAACTCTTGAGACCAATCACCAGCAGTCCAGCAAACACCGTTGCCGACACAATCATCGCCGTCAGCACTCCCGACCACGCAGCTGCCTTTGCAGGCTGCGGAGACTTCCGACGTCCCATCAGTGCATTCACCAGCAATGACAACAGTTTCAGCGCAGCCAGTCCAACCGCAATCACGATGAGCCCGACGAAAATCAGGCCAAACCAAGAGATACCAATTTGCATAAGTCACCGTTTACTGGCGAGCGGCAGGGCGTCAGCCCTCCGAGCACGAAAAATTGAATCACTAAATATCCTGATCCCAAAAGTAACCCTCGGAGGGCTGAC
>CANJQC010000040.1 GCA_947476295.1 Planctomycetaceae bacterium
GGAACTTCTCACGCTTTCCAACGGCGAACCACTTTGTGTCGGACCACCAGTAGTCCAATCCGCCGCTGAAGCGACGGATTTCACTCTTCTCCAGGGTTCCCGAATTCTTCTGGCGACCGAAGATTTTGACCGCGATGGACTACTCGACCTGATGGTCTCCGAGACCTATGGCAATCTTTGGTTTTTTCCTCGAGTAAAAGTCGATGGTCGCCTGACACTTGCACCGGGAATCAGGCTCGCCAAACTTCCGCGACGTACCGAATCTCTCGTATTCGACGACTGGGATCACGACGGGAAGCCCGACTTGCTGCTTGGCGGCCCACCAGATCAACCGATTCGAGTATTATTGAATCTCAGCTCTGCGGACAAGCCCGCCCTCGATGCTCCCCAAAGCATTCCCGGCCTTCCGTACGTTTTTTGGGGAGCTAAACCGCGGATTGTCGATTGGAATCGCGACGGCGACGCAGACATTCTGATCCAGAGTGAATTTTTTTCTTTTTTCGCCGAACGCTCATTCCTCGATTATGGTTATCGACCTGCTTCAGTCATCTCAGTTGGAGATCCGAAGACCTCGATTCAAATCCGCAGTCAAAGATGAAAGATGAGGACAGGGTTCCCCGGAGCAAGTTTCCCTCGAGTCGTTTACTTGTCAAGGATTCTTGTGGTTCAAACGGGCCTTCCTGATGCACTGGTCCACGCAGGAATCTGCATTTTCGATCGCTGCTTCCTGTAATCAATGGCTGGCCCCATTGGATTCCGTTGTAATACAATGGCCCCTCCGATTTCATAACTCGAACCCCTCCATTTGCGTGGGTACTTACAAGGCTCAAGGCCTTGGTTCAGGAAGCCCGGCTGAATGTTGATCTGTTTTGTCCGTCCGGAGAAGTTCACTTGACCGATGCTGCAAACGTACAGGGGAATCTTTCGGCCTGTTGGCGGACTGTGATAGAGGATGAGTTTTCGAAAACGTATTTCCGTAAACTGCAGGAGTTTGTGGACACCGAACGGACGCAGCATCGAGTGTTCCCGGACGCTGGCGACGTGTATCGTGCTTTCGAATTGACGCCGCTGCAGGATCTGCGTGTTCTGATTCTGGGGCAGGATCCATATCACGATGACAATCAGGCGCATGGGTTGAGTTTTTCGGTTCGACACGGTATGAAGTCGCCACCGTCGCTGCGAAACATCTTTAAGGAACTGCACTCAGACCTTGGGATCACGCCAGCGAATCATGGGTGCCTTGAAGCCTGGGCGCGCCAGGGTGTGATGCTGCTCAATAGGGTTCTCACCGTGCGCGCTCATCAGGCGCATTCACATCGCGGCAAGGGATGGGAAGAATTCACGTCATGCGTCATTCAGGCGATCAACCAACAGCCGCATGTCGCCTTCGTGCTGTGGGGCAAGCCGGCTCAGGAAATTGCGGGAACGATCGATGACCGTCATTTGGTCATTGAGAGTCCTCATCCATCGCCGCTGTCTGCATATCGTGGCTTCTTCGGCAGTCGCCCGTTTTCACGGATCAACTCGTTTCTGAAGCAGACTGGTCAGCAGGCGATTCAATGGAAGCTGTCCGCAGAAAGCAATGTCGCCGCGCCGCTGGACAACAGTTGTTCGGCGACCAGCACGCCAATCTGATTGGCGCTGTCAGTCGGTCCGGATGCTGTCTGTTCGAGGCGAGTCGTGCCGTCCAGGCTCAACAGAACTCCGGTCAGCGTTAAGCGGTCACCTGCCACCTGAGTCCACACACCCAAGGGAGCATGACAACCGGCGCGGAGCGTTCGCAGCAGCGAGCGTTCGGCAAGGACTTCGGCAAGAGATGTGGGACAGGTGATTTGCTCGAGCATTGCGCATGTCGCTGCATCCGAGCTGCGGCATTCGATTCCCAATGCACCCTGGCTGACAGCTGGATACACGGTTGGTGGTTCGAGCATCAGTGAAATGCGATGAGCAAGTTCCAGCCGCCGCAGCCCGGCTTCTGCTAGGATGATCGCGTCGTACAGACCCTCGTCGAGTTTACGAATGCGAGTATCGACGTTACCGCGAATCTCACATAACTTTAGATCTGGCCGCAGATACAGCAACTGAGCCTGCCGTCGTGGACTCCCTGTACCGATCTTCGCGCCTTTCGGAATGTCGTCGAGACACTGGATGGCATCGACATTCAGGGGCAGCAGTAATGCGTCGCAGCGTTGTTCGCGTTCCGGCACAGCGGCAAGTACCAGACCATCGGCAGATTGCGTGGGCAGATCTTTAAGACTATGCACGGCAAGATCAGCGCGTTGATCCAGCACGGCTTTCTGAACTTCCCGCGTAAAGACACCCGTGCTGCCAAATTGCCGCAGGGCGTCAGTCTGATTTGCGTCGCCGATCGTGACGATCGGCACCAATTCGACCTCAGGCCCTGAAGGCAGACTTCGAAGCCGATCCGCCAGATAATGCGCCTGCCAAAGTGCAAGCGCGCTTTTTCGTGTCGCGATTCGAATCATGGATCGCCAGATTTTCCCGCTAGTTGATCGGCCGCAGCTCTCATTCCAAAGCTTAGCGCGGCCAGAAATGCGTCCGGCGAGCGGAGCCACGTGAGCCCTCCCGGTACCTCACTTTTGTACCGGCAAGCTAACGCATGCCGCTCGCCAATTCTTTCACTCATGAACGCGTGGAGTGTAACCGGATTCGTCAGAATTCGGAGGTTTATGAGCGAATTCTGAGGAATCCGGCTACAACAAATTATCTCACCCGGATCCGCGCAGAGTACGGTGGAGAAATACACCACCGGAAACCAACAAATCAACAGTCTGCCAGCCACCGGTGAAGGCTCCATAAGCACCATCGGCCATCGCCAATACCGCTCTCGGGCGGATTATTCGGGCTGAAACCTGAGAGCGGCATGATTTTGGCATGCGATTATTTGACAACGGTAGCCGAGCAACAGTAAAAAGGTGGGGAAGTTGTGCGGGAAAGGAGCGGTCGTCCCGCGAGAAACGCGTGTCAGTGTTCAGCAGATTTTGACGGGCTACTGTCACTTGCTGAGTCAAATCACGGGAACAATCCGCCTTAAGAGTTGAGTTCTCCCATGAAACTGTTCATCAGAATTGGTCTGTCGTTGTGTGCTGCGGTCTTGTCTGCGGCCCCGGCAAGTGCCTATAGTCTGTTTCCGTTCGGTGGCTGGTGGGGAGCTGGCTATTATGACAGCCCGGCTTATTCCGCCCCTTCATACAGCAGCTATTACGGATCGCCATCGTATACCAGTTACTACGGAGGAGGGTACAGCTCTGCTGCTCCGTCGTATGGTTGTTGTGGGACTGCGGCACCTGACTATTCGGCCAGCTATG
The DNA here is from genome assembly GCA_947476295.1 of Planctomycetaceae bacterium. Taxonomy (GTDB): domain Bacteria; phylum Planctomycetota; class Planctomycetia; order Planctomycetales; family Planctomycetaceae; genus SXXK01. The sequence continues at coordinate 3,330 of CANJQC010000040.1, forward strand.
GCTCGAACGGCAGCGGTTGCTGTGCGACCTCTTGTTGTGATCCGTGCGGTTCAGGCTGTGCGTCTGGTTCGTGTGCGGGATCGACACCTGCTGGCACGTTGAAACCTGCTCAGGATCCCATTTCCGACCGGAAGACGCCTGACTACGAAGGCGACACTCGTCCTCGGAGATTTAACCCGGACGCAGTGTCCCCTCGCACTCCAGAGACAGACGAGGCGCTTGACAACCGTGACCGCACCGACCAATTCCGCAGTCCACGTTCCGGCACTGACACCAGATCCGATTCTGGAACGGGATCGGGCACTGGACCAAAGATGTTCGACGATACCGTTGATCCAGCACAGGAACGGACAAATCAGAAACCACCGATGACTGACCCACTGGACGAAAAGACTCTGGACCCGGTTGAAGTCGATCCTGGCAAACCGATTGATGAGAAGACATTCTTCGAAGACACTTCGAAGCCTGATAATAGTGCATCCATTCGTCTTGAATCTGTGATTGCTCGCACAAGCTCCCTGAGCGAAGTCATCGTACCAAAGCGTTTGGCGTCCCGCTCGTTGCCAGCCAGCCGTTATCCGGTATCAAACAACCAAATGGCCGACAAGTCGAACAATACTCAGTCCGATTCACCTCGACCAATCCGCTGGATTTCTGCTCCACTTGCGGAAGGTCACGCGCAATTGTGATCGCTTAATGGTCGGAATATTTGATCCATCATGAAAGCTCTGGAGTCTCCTCTAGGGCTTTTTTGCTTACCGACTGTACCAACTGCACAACGCCGAGATCTGCTGCATCCTTGCGAGTTGCTGGATACGTTTCTTCGCTCCAGCCATACCGAGCGCGGGTGAATAGCCGAAGTTGTGGTCGATGGTGGCTAGCGCGGCTTGAACATCCGGCAGCGAGATTGTCATCCGACCGTCGCGCGCGGCGCGCATTCGAGCGACCCACAACGTCGCGGGATACATCAATGCCAGACTCCGAAATCCGTCAATGAACGGCATGTCGTAGAAGGCGCGTCCACAGAAATGCAGGCCCTGCAGTTTCACACGAAAATAGCGTACAAACAGTTCGTCGAATTCTGCGTTCCTTCCACCGAACTCATTTTCTAATTGCGAAAAAGTCGGCATCGCAGCAATTGCTTCAGACGTCGTCGTCGAACCGCCTGAGAACGCCACCCGCACCGATATCGGATCGGCCATTGCCGGAACACGCCCGCGTCCCAGTGTGAAACGTAATCCGTCACCCAGCAAATGCATTCGACCCATGAAACCGCCGCGGGCTGTCACGTCCGTGTCATGTCGCAACAATTGAGCGACCCACTGCCGAAACATGATTCTTCCGAGCCCGGTCGGTTTAACCAGCGGCAAGTGATCGTCAGGCTGCGCGCGAACTGAAGCTTCGTGAAGGACAGGCAGTAGATTTCCCAGCTGCTCATTAGAGATCGCTTCCGGCGCAGCTTTCTCAAGCAGATCAATCCATGTAAGAACGCGCAGAAGACGTGTCGCGAAGCTCACTGCTCCGACGGAAAGCCCCCGTTCTATAAACGCCAGCAGACGCATCACGTCGGACCAGATGATTGGCTGACCTGGATACAGCGGCGGTGTGTTCGGAGCCCTGTAGTTCGAAGGCACAATTTCCCCCGCCAGTGCCTCCAGTGTCTGTCGCTGCTGCGCCACGGGTTGTCCCAGATTCTGCACGACCGACGGGCAACTGAACCTCAGGCTCACCGTCACAGAATTTCCTGAAGGATGCACGGCATACGGATAGGCTCGGCACGCCAGCGGTTTCGCCGCTTCACCGAACTTTGAGTGGATGCGACACAACCCGCGTTCATCCAGAAACACGCATGCTCCGTCGGCCTGATGATTGAGTCGAAAATCAGCGCCATGCGCGACGATCAATGGCCGGTCGTCAGCGACGCCATCGGCTCCCGTCCATTTCTGCTTGTCGATGCGATTCTTTTCTTCCGCCGTGATGACGATCTGATGCTCTCGACAGCAGCCACCGCAATTGTGACAGCTCCAGTTCTGCAGAATCGGCAGGATAACGCCCGGACGAGCCATGATGCTTCAATCCGCCGGAGTTCCCAGTTGCACAACCTGGATATTCTTCGCCGCGTCGGCGTCCACATAATCGCTGTGGCAATTGGCTTTGCCTTCTTCAGCCCCGACCGATCGCTTTGTCTTGCTGGCCAGACGATGAATCTCATCCGGCGACAGCACGCCGCGTTTTTCCAGAATCTCTTGTTGATCCGCTGTCAGCGCGGCGGTGACTTGGGCTTTTTCCCATTCGAATTCTTTGGCTTTGCCGCTGGCGAATTCCTGGATCTCCTTGCTGATCCGGACGCTGCACCAGTCATGTCCGCACATGGCACAGAAGTCGGTATCGACATCGAGATCTTCGTCGTGATACGCCCGAGCCGTATCGGGATCGAAGCTCAGTTCAAAATGCTTTTGCCAGTTGAGTGCCGCACGCGCCTTGGTGAGTTCATCATCGCGATCGCGAGTTCCAGGAATTCCCAACGCAACGTCAGCGGCGTGTGCCGCAATTTTGTAGGCCACGCAGCCTTGCTTAACGTCGTCTTTCTTTGGCAAGCCGAGATGCTCCTTCGGGGTGACGTAGCACAACATGCTGGCTCCGTGCCACGCAGCATTTGTTGCACCGATGCAGCTGGTGATATGGTCGTAGCCGGGAAACATGTCGGTCACCAGCGGCCCAAGCACATAGAACGGGGCACCATGACAAAGCGTACGCTGCAGCTTCATGTTGAATTCGATCTGATCGAGCGGCACATGCCCCGGTCCTTCGACCATGACCTGTACGCCCTTCCGCCACGCGCGTTCGGTGAGTTCCCCCAGTGTTGACAATTCTGCCAATTGAGCCACATCGGTCGCATCGGCCAAGCCACCCGGACGCAGACCGTCACCAATACTGAACGTGACGTCATGGCGACGCATGACATCACAGATGTCTTCCCAATGCGAATACATCAGGTTCTGTTTGCCATGGTGAATCATCCACTTGGCCAGCAGCGAACCACCTCGGCTGACGATGCCGATCAATCGATCGCGAACGTATTGCAGATGTTCATGCAGCACGCCCGCATGAATTGTGAAATAATCCACCCCCTGACGTGCCTGATGCTCCAATGTCTCAAGCACCATTTCCATGGTCAGGCTTTCAATCTTCCGACCGATGATCATTGAATAGATCGGAACCGTGCCGATGGGAACTGTGCTGTTGCGAACGATCGCATCGCGACAGGCATCCAGATCACCGCCGGTGGAAAGATCCATCACTGTGTCTGCGCCCCATCGTTCGGCCCAGTGAAGCTTCTCGACTTCTTCGTCAGTCCCTGATGAAACCGGTGATGCGCCCATGTTGGCGTTAATTTTTGTGCGAGATGCACGCCCTATGCACATCGGTTCCAGCTGATACTTCAGATGCTGCTTGTTGGCTGGAATCACCATGCGTCCCGCAGCGACTTCGTCACGGATCTGTTCCACCGTCAAATGCTGTTCTCGCTCGGCAACGCTGTGCATTTCCGGTGTTATAATACCCAGTCGAGCGAACTCAAGCTGTGTACATGGTTCAAAATTTTCCGGTGGCCGCCATGCTGCCGCATGTTCATAGTTGTCGTCGAAGCCCGCGCGCACTGTCCAGTCGGAAGGCATAAAATCCCAAGCCGTTTTCTCAGACGGCAGCGGCATTCCAGGAGTGTCGGGCGACGCATACGTCAACGCACCCTGCCGCCCCGCTGCAATCCTGGGCGCGCGGGCGAAACTGCCTGGCGTAGTGCCAGCGTGACTGCTGCTGGGGTCCGACGCCTCGATCTTTGGCAGAAATTCGGAAACTCGTTCGACGTGATTCAGGCTCATCAATTTTTCCCAGGCCATAGCTTTTGCGCTCAATGCCGTGAACAAAGTGTGCGGTCTGCACACATGCATTCGAATCGTACTGGCCAGCCAGCATTTTGCAACGAGTATTGCATGAAAGAGCAGAAAGGCCAAACCTGCGACTCCGGTCGCCTGGCCATTCTTATCCGCCATCCACCCCACCGGTACACGGCGTTTCATCGCACGAATCGGAATGTACCGGCCAGCTGACGCATCCCGCTCGCAGGGGGGGGGGCACTGCTTTTATGGCTTAGACTTTTCAGGAGCCACTTCGTACGGCTGTTTTGAATTGGAACGGCGGGGTGGTTCAAGATAGTGATAGCCGGTGTTTGGATTGGTGCGATCGAATGCAAACGCATCACGGTTGCGGAGGAAATGTTTCAGATACGAAACAGGAATTGCAAATCCGAGGCCTTCGCCAAAGCTAAGCTTCATATTGATAACGCCGACGACCTGGCCCTTGTCGTTAAACAATGGCCCGCCGCTGTTGCCGGGGTTGATCTGAGCTGTCGTCTGAATGTAAACGATGCCGTTCATGTTCCGATTACGGGTACTCACGATACCTTCGGAGACTGATCGTTCCAGTCCCAGCGGACTGCCGATCGCAAAGACAGAATCACCTTCACGATGGCTGTCATCATCAGCAATGTAAACAGGCTGGAATGTCAGATTTTCCTGGGGCGGGATTTCCAGCAATGCCAGATCAAAGTGAGGGTTGAGCGCCAGGATTTTAACGTCTCGCACGGAACGTCGTTCAAAGTCGCCATTTTCGCTGCGATGAAAAATGGTCACAGCGACGCGAGTCTGCGTTTCGACGACGTGATAATTGGTGACACAGTAGCCGCGATCGTTGATGATGAAGCCGGAACCAAGACCGTCCGGTGTTTCAATCAAGACGACGCCTTCGCCAAACTTCGACACCAGTTCCTTCACTGTGCGTTCCGGCAGATCGGCTGTCATGAAAACACCACTGTCGGTAGTTTTTGTTTCTTCTTTCGCGGGTTCCTGACTGATGCGTTCCTGAATCTGTGAGACCGGAATCCGAATCACGTCCACACCGACATCAACGAACAGAGTATCCTTCTGGGCTTTGAGCACTTCGCCTTCGAGTCGCTGGCCGGACTTCATCACGATGATATCTGCACAGCAACTCAGCGCGGTGATCAGCAGACAGACAAATACATTCAAAGCAGTGAGTGTGGATTTCAAGGAAATTTCCGGTAATGAATGTTGAATAAGGTGGCGGGAACCTGGCTGGACAGCGCCACTTCCGTGAGCGGCGATGGCCACCGATGTTGTTTTTCGGGTTCTCAATGGAAAAACAACGGCGGTCCCTTCCAGATGCGTTTTTCGATATTTAGTTATTTTTGTAATCGGAATGACAGTTACTACACGTCGTGGAAACCTTAGTGAGTGCCAGTTCGTAGGTGGCGAAGTCGTTGCCTTCTGCTGCCCCCTTTATCGTCAGCGCAGCCTGGACAACTTCGTTGGCGTAGCCCTTGAACGCAGGATCGTCTTCATAACCATATCCCGGTAGTGTGACGATTTTCACGAGCGTCGCCATCATGGCTGCTTCCTGGGCGACCATGTCTTTTCTGGACGTCATTGCGCTGGTAGTACCGGCTTCGGTCTTCATGCGTTTTTCCGCTTCAGCCACGCGGTGCATCAGCAGACGCATTTCGGAAACCTCCGCAAAGCCGTCAGATTCCGGGGGTTCTTCCAGCCCGGCAGGACGCGAACGGTTCAACGTGTCAGACATCGCTTCATACAGTCCAAGCAGTCTTTTCTGATCTTTGGGACCAGAGCGCAGGGTCTCTGAGTTCATCTGTTTGGCAAGGTCGCGGACGAACCTTGCATCGTCCTTCCATGTGACTGCGTTTGGGTGTTCCATTGCGACGCCTGCGAGCGCGGCAAGTGTTGCGGCTTTTGGAGGAATCATCAGCATCGACGAATTGTACGTACCCACCGACTGGAGGTTTTCGTTAAGGAAGTTGCGAATGGTTTTCACTTCACTATCGAGTTCGGCCGCGGAAATCAGATCGCCCCACGAGTCACTGCTCGCTGTTGGCGTTGTATCAGTGCCGGATGGCGTGTCGGGTATTCCTGTCACCGTTGAACTGGGAATTTCCGTTGACCCCGTGCTGGAAATGACGGGGGGCGGTGGATCACCTTTATCGATAGAAGTGGCATCACTGGCCACGGTGTAGGGCTGATCGAAAAACGCATCCATCGGCACATTGCCAAACCATGTCTGTCCATTTTCATCAACCCAGACTTCGCCTCGACCGTGTTTGGCTGTCGTTGAAGTCGGCTTGCCGCTCGTTCCATCGGATTCACTATTGTCTGGTGTTGCTGAGCTGGACAATGAGTCCGAAGTTTCTGCTGTGGAGGCTGTACTGTCCGTTGCCGCACGCTCAGCCGATGGAATTGCCGGTCCACCGCAGCCGATGCCGAAAATCAGTAGTGCCGCCCAAGCGAAACACGTTCGATTTTTGTCAGCACGGCTTTCTGCATCACGAGGGAATTCTTGAAGCAACAGATCCATCTTTCGTTCCGTATTTGGCCACCAAATCGTATGGGACGTCTGTGGGCAGCGTACATGACCAATGCGTCCGTGACCACGAAGAAACGGTGATGGATCGCAGGCTGGCGTGAATTCTTCTGGTGTTGGGCAGTTGCGGCAACGTGGCTGTGCGGAGAAATTGCAATGCATGCTGGTCCGACGTGGCACACTGCATATCGGCCGCAGCGGAAAAAAAAATCCCGGAAGCAACGAATCCCAGGGGGGCGGAGGACTCTAGCTGCTTCCGGGGGCGATTGGCTCGCTTTGTTGCCGGGTCCAAGTCCTTTTTAGCACTCAGCACCGACGGCACGAACAGTACGACGATTACCAAAACAGGTCAAGACGTTTACGCCGTGATTGTGCGTATCGTCTGGCGATGTAAGGTATTTCACAGTAACAACTTACATTGCTTCGGCAGAATCTGCCGGATGATGATTTCGCAAATTCCAATGAAAGTAGTTGCTTGGGATGCCGTTATGAACGCTGCGGATTGTGCGTGTCGCCAAGTGGCAGAGGTTTACGGCTGCCCTGCTGCTTTGCTTCTCAGTGAGCTCTCACTACGGAAAAATCGCGCTACCCGGGGTCCAGATTTTCGATGGACTCAAAGCGCCAGGCTCTGGATCGGTCACGGCATGCTGGATCCGTCTGGCTTTCATCCGAAGGTAAGGTGGTACAAATCGACCTCGGTAGCCGAAATGCGTTACATCCACTTTATAGTCCGCTCGTTTCGGTTCACGCAGATCTTCAATCACAAATCCTGCCTGACACAAATTGCCAACAATCTGATCCAGTCGATGCAGATATTCCGTCGCACCGGACTCCCGGTACGACGTATCCTGTTGTTGCGGCAACGGACCTTCGTGATAGTATTCAATCCCAATCACAAACTGCTGGCGTTCGTTTCGATGACTGATCTGCAGACTGACAGGCTGTTTATGCTGGCTAATGTACAGCCCATGACTGCGAATTACTCGCGCGATCCCTGCATACACCGGTTTAAGATCCGGCACATAACACGTACTCACAGGCTGATGAACAATGTCGAATGACTCATCCGCAAACATGCTTAGGTCATCCATTGAAGCATGAACGGTCCGGACTTGAAACCGTCGGCGTTTTGCTTCACGCGCATCCAGCCGCAGCATCGATTCGCTTAAATCGACGACTGTCACGTTGGCACCTGCAGCGGCATACAGGATTGACTGCCAGCCACCGCCGGACGCTAGGCATAAGACGTTGAGCCCGGCGACACTATCGGGCAACCAGCCGCGTCCGTCGAGTGCCTGCAAAGGTTTGCGACAATCGTCGTCAGTTGCCACCCGTGCGAACAAACTGCCGCTGTCGGCGAGGTGGTTCCATGCCTGCTGATTGGTGACGCGGTAATCCACTACTGCCGATCCCGGGCGCGCGGTGGTGAGCTGCCATCGCGGGTTTGCGGCGGACGATTTCCCAGCCCGAATGTGAGCGCCCCAATGACGCGCTGACGGTCACGGGTGAAGGCAATAAATTTCACCAGCAGTTTTTGTTCGGGCGTTTGCTTACGGTTCGACTGCCCCAGGAATTGCAGACGTGTGCGAGCTTCCTCCGACGGCATGACCATCAACGAATGTTGTCGCGTCTTGTCGGTCAGGCTGACAAATGCTGACACGATCTCATCGTCCGAAACTGGAAACTGTTTCGTCAATCTGTTGCCAAGGGCCATCGTGGACTGATCAAAAATTACGAGCAGATTTCGGAACATCCAAAACTTAAAAAAAGATCGTTCGTGGTTCTTTGCGACGATCTGCTGAAACTGATCCTTCCATGCGTCATCGCTGACATTCGCCAGCACTGCGTTCAGGATGTTTTCACTTTGAACCGCCAGTGCCTCCCGATCCGGATCAGCGCGAAACCGCTCGAACAGCCAAAGCGAAAGAGCCAGTGAACGATGTTCCGGCGATTTGAGTTGCTGCACTTCGTCAGAGATCCCAAGCGGGATTTCGGTGTCCTTGATGGAATCCGTGATGATCCGGCCGCATTCGTCAATCGTCAGTTGCAATGGCTGCAGTGAGGTTTGTCCCCAGCCGGCAAAATCAACGACGATCGTTTTTCCCGCGTCAATCGGCTTGTTGATTCTGGCCTTCGCAAAGTCAATTTGCTGTTCACGATTCATCTCCGGAAAACTGTCCCATTCGGACTGTGACAGCGAAGACCACCACGCAAAATATCGATCCAACCCATCTTTCAATTTTGGATCGTTTTGAATCGCTTCATGAAGCGCGATGATCTCGCGTTTGCGATCCTCCGTCTGGATCGAAAACTCCGCGAAGCTTGCTCTCACCATTTTCTGCTGGTCTGGATAGAATTCGCGGAATTCGGTCAGTCGGCTTTTGAGCAATGCGCGTTCTTCACTACTGCTGCCAACGACAGTCACCGCCGCCGCGCCGCCCAGCGCGATGCACACTACCGGTATGACGACGCTGTTCAGAAAGCCTGAAAGTCTCATGGCTTCTCTCCACTTACTGGAGAATTTCCTGTGTTCTCCGAAACGTCTTTGAGGAATTCCACATCTGGAATCCGCCACAGTTTAGGATACTGAAGATATAACTCGAGACCCTTCAGGATCTGAGCATCTGTCGGATCAGTGCGTTCACGGCGTGCATTTCTCGACAGCAGTAAGCCAGCGGAGCACGCGAGGAATCCGGCCAAGGACCAGATCAGTCCTCGCACTATTACGGACCCCGGCAAAAGTGTTCTGAGCGACCAGCGGCGATGGATTGCCGACCGTGCGCCGCTTTCGCCCGAAACTGTCGATATGGACGCCAGCGTTTTTTGAGTGAACTCACCGCTGGCCTTAGCCTCTTCGAGAGAATTCAGCAACTGCCATGTACGGTCGAGCAATTCTGCGTTCTTGCGAAGCAGCGGGTTGCTGAGCAATAATTTTTCGACGCGATCTGCCTCGCTTTCCGGCAATTCGCCGTCCAGATACGAAACCAGTTCCGCGACCTGAGGGTCTTCCGGCCCCTCAATCTCGTCGTGCTTCAGGTTGTGATTTTGATCCGCCATTTAAAATGCTTAAACCTGCGTCCGGCAAGAATGCTGCTGCCATGAACTAACTTCCTGGCATCATATAAACTTCTCAAGTGCTTCTTTGAGTTTGCCTCGCGCTCGCGACAGCAGGGACTTGACGGCAACTGTACCAAGCCCCATGATTTTACCGATTTCTTCGTAACTCATTTCTTCAAACTTGTGCAGGATTACAGCCGTTCGCTGTCCTTCGGTCAATTCTTCAACGGCGTTCCGCACCACATCACGTATCTCACGGGAGTCAAGCTGTCTGGTCGGCAACAGTGCCGATTTATCTGCCAGAATTTGCTCAGGCGGACGAAAATCGTGGTCGCCAGCATGACTACCGAGCGGGACTTCCCGGCGGCGAGCCGCTCCGCGTTTCTGATTGCTGGCAAGATTGTGCGCAATCCGGAACAACCATGTGGAGAAACGGGCAGTCGGTTCGTACCGTTCGCGAGATTTATACACTCGCAGAAAGGCTTCCTGCGCCAGATCTTCCGAAGCGAAACGGTCATGGATTACGTAAAAGAAAAAAGCGACGAGGCGATCCTGATACCGCAGCACCAGTTGTTCAAACGCGATGTTGTCGCCCGCTGAGACCTTCAGCATGAGCTGAACATCAGGGTCCGACAGGTATTGATTCTGGAAAGACTGCGAGGCCAAACCCGCCACTCCGCCGAGCGTCGGACGTCAGGGATGAACGACGAAACGCTGTCTGTGCTGTACTTGAGGACTCAGAAATCTGGCAGGCGATTTGGCTGCATTGTTGAACAAAGCGGTCTAACACGCAAGCGGCGCGGGCAAATCCAGCATCCACACGATCAAAGTTTCAGACATTAAAAAACCTCGGTTCAATTGAACCGAGGCATGACCCCAAGGGGATTTGAACCCCTGTTACCGGAATGAAAATCCGATGTCCTAGACCTAACTAGACGATGGGGCCGAACAAATTTCTGGAAACACCCAGAGGCGGGACAGAATACGCCACATGCGGGCAGTATTCAAATCAGTTGACAACCGAGCCCGAGGATTCTTCGGAAGGATTTTCAGAAAACTTCAGCTTTTCCCTGAGAATTGCTTCCAAAACTTCCTGTCGGTGAACTGAAACATCCTGCGGAGCCTCAATCCCGATCCGCACTTTGTCACCACGCACATCAATCACGGTGACAACGATGTTGTCACTGATTATGACGCTTTCGTTTCTCTTCCTTGATAATACTAACATAGCCAATCTCCTTTACCGCACCGTCGAAGCGACTTAAAAAACCTCACTTAAACAGGTTAGTTGACATGCGCGAAGTCTCTATTATACGCATGTTAGAAAGAATTTCCTACTGGTCAAGAAGTGAACCAGCAATTGGTCCCAAATCAAACGGGTCCTGTCAAGTCAATTCAAATACTTACGGGGAAAAACAGGAAAGGGTGATGTTTTGAATGATCACCCTTTCCGGATTTCGGTTTCGAACGTTTTCGCCATCGTCTTAGATCAGGTCTTTCAACTTTTTCAAAGCGCGAACCTTAACGACCTTTTTGGCTGATCGGGCGGCGATCTTGATTTCTTCGCCCGTCGCTGGATTTCGCCCCATTCGTTCTTTTGTGGCTGGCCGCTCATGCACATAGATCTTCAGCAGACCTGGCAGATTGAAGACACCCGGGCCCTTGCTGATGTTCGCCGCAATCAACGCCTCAAGTGCGTCAATCATGGCGCCGACTTCCTTGCGGCTGTGGCCAGTGGCTTCCGCCAACGCATTCAGAATGTCGGTCTTGGACAACGGCTTCTCGGCTTTCTTTGCCATCTGATCAAATCTCCTTCGCCTGAAAAAATGTGTGAAATGGACTTAAGAGCAGTCGGGAAGGCCCCGAAGTTCGAAATCCCCGTGTTTTTGCAGGCCGAAGTAGAGTTCTGATCACCTAGAGTGTCAACACGACCAAAGTCGATTTTCCCTTATTTCCTTTAGTTTTCAGCGTTTTGGGGCCTCCGTTGCCGGTTTCGGCAGGAAATGGACCTCTGATTCTGACGCCACTCATCGCAGAATGCCGTTTTCGTGCATGCAGAAACTGGCCGAGTGAAGAATTGCCAGCCTTCCCGGTCGTTCCTCAATTGATCGACTTGGTATCATTTCACTCTTTCGTGGGTCGCTGGCATTCATGACGAGTGAATGCGCGACAATTTTTCACAGCCGCCACAGACTTAATCGTCGAGTCACCCTGAGCTGTGTTTCCCATTTTTTCCGTTTTCACAGTATCACCGATGTCACTTCGAGTCATCTCTGGGCAATACCGTCGCCGAATTCTTAAAACGCCTTCCGACGATTCGACGCGGCCTTACACCGATCGTGTGCGTCAGATCGTGTTTGATCGCCTGCAAAACTTTATCCCCGACGCGCGCGTGGCCGATGTGTTCTCCGGTGTCGGAACGATGGGCATTGAATCGCTCAGCCGCGGAGCACATTCATGCGTGTTTTTTGAAGCCGATGCAGACATCCATCAACTGCTGGTGACAAACGTGAAGACCATTGCACCGGAGGCACGCACGATCTGCTGGCGAACCGATGTGCGGCGCACTTCGTTTCGGCCTCACGGCGGCGAAGACTTCATGCCATACAACCTGATCTTCTTTGATCCACCGTACCGACACGCCGACGAGATTGATCCCGGAAAGCCATTAGCAGCCAGCCTGAAACGCCTGGCTCGGGATACCATTTCCACGCCCGATGCTATCCTGATCCTGCGAACACCAGAACACACCGAGGCCCCGCAATTGCCATGGTGGCATGTCCACGACTGCTGGGAACTGTCGTCCATGATGGTATGGATTCTTGTGAAGCAGCCGATGGCGAACGATGATGAGCCTGAGGACAGCGAAGACCTCCACACCGATTCGGACACTGATGACGCGATCCGAGACACAGAAGCTGACCCAGCGCATGATGGTTTTTCAGGGAACGACTGAACTCCTGTTCAAATCAATCCTGCTGCATTCATCCGGAGTGCAGATTCCTCAGACACGTTCCAGTTTCGTCACACGCCCGGTCCCAACCCATTCAGCGACGTAGATGTCGCCGTTGGGTGCGAAGCAGGCATCATGGGGATGGACAAACTGACCATCCACCCACTTGTCCGGCTGGGCTCGCAGATCCTTGATCTCATTCAACCGGTCCACGGCAAGGCCTAGTCGGGCGACGACCTGATTCTTTTCGTCCAGAAGCGTCACACAGGCTTTGAGTTCAGGGACGAGCATCAGGTTTTGCCATGTATCAACATTTGCCGGCAGCCCAAAGCCGGTCAGCGTTTCTTTGTACACGCCGTCCATTGTGAAAATCTGCAGCGTATTGTGAGCCCGATCAGTCACGACAATCGACGGCTCGCGACCAGCACGCTTGTCTATCCATAAGCCATGCGCGGTGTTGAACTTGCCTTCACCATCCCCTGCTCCACCAAAACTGCTCACCCATTTCGCGTCTTTATCGAACCGATGTATGTGAAACGTGCCGTAACCGTCAGCAAGCAGAAACCCTCCGTCGTCAAGGAACGCAAAGTTGGTGGGAAGAAATCCCTGACGTGTCCAGGTCGGTTCCGTCGATATGTTTTCACCCGGAGCGTACAAGCCGGATTCCATTGGTGCTTTTTGTGACCAGACGGTTTCGCCCGTCAGCGTCATCTTGGCGAACGCTTTCACCTGCTGATACGCCGCAACGTACAGAAATTCTTCGCTGCCTTCTTCACGAACTTCAATACCGTGACCACCGCCCTGAAACTGACATCCAAAAGCTCGAACAAACTTACCTTCCGGATCGAATACAAAAATCGACGGATGATCTTTCAGGTCACGGCGTCCTTCGTGAATGACGTACAAATGGCCGGCTTTGTCGAGCGCCACGTTATGCGTGGTCTGCCACGAATACTTGTCCGGCAACTGAGCAAACGCATGATTCACACGGAACTGGTGGTCGCCTTCTCCGATGATGGTCTCACGCGATGTGCGGGAAGCGGTAGCCACAGCCGGAGCCGTCATGATGGCTGCAGCTCCGGCGGCTGACGCGGCGAGGAACCGACGTCGGGGTAACTGAGACGCAGGAGTTTGATCACTGGACATGGGCGGAATCCTGATAAGAAATGTTTTGCAGCAAGAACTGGACACTGATGGTCCCACGGCAGAACGCCACATGTATCATCGCCGGCAGCAGGAATCCAGTGTACCAGAGAATTCGGCGGACTTGCAGCCACGAACGCTCCAGTCGGCCCAGGGATCGCTCGGAGCCTGCCTGCGATGCGCAGCTCAGAGGGCTGACGCCCTTCGCCGGAAAATTTCTGTCGCTATGGCAACGTTAGATCGATCTTCAGCCCGTCATACGCGGGTTCAATACCGTCCGGAAGATCTTTCAGGAGCGCCTCGTATTCCAGATCGTGCGACATGTGCGTCAGATATGCCTGCCGTGGCCGAAGTTGATGGATGAGTCGCACGGCCGCATCGACATGCAGATGTGTTGGATGAGGCTCTTTGCGAAGCGCGTCGATCACCAGAGTCTCTAGGCCGTGGAGCAGTTGTTTCGAATCGGCCGGGATTGTGGACACATCCGTCAGAAAGGCCGTATTGCCGATGCGAAATCCCAGCACCGGCAAGTCGCCATGTTTTAGACGAATCGGCAGAATGTCCATACCAAGCACTGTGAATGCTTCACCGGGAACGATGCGTTCGAATCGCAGGTTTGGTGCGGCAAACTGATGCGCATGAGTGGCAGGGTCAGTGAAGGCATAGGAAAATACCTGACGAATCTGTGCTTCGACCGATTCTTCGCAGTACAACGGCACGGCGGCATTCAGCTGGTATCCAAAGATCCTTAAGTCATCCAGTCCCAGGATGTGGTCGGCGTGCGCGTGAGTGAACACGGCGGCCTGAATGAGTCGTGCGTTTTCTCGTACCAGTTGCAGGCGCAGCTCGGGACCGGCATCAATGATAAATTCTCCCTGCGGTCCACGAATCAATACGCCCGTGCGAGTCCTTTGGTTCTTAGGATTCTTTGAGCGACACACAGCGCATTGACAACCCGCGACCGGCACTCCGACACTGGTGCCGGTGCCCATAATGATCATTTCAGCGATGGCAGGTTCGGATTGAGACATCTACTCAATGAATTCTGAAATGTCGGCCGTCATTTCAAAGGCACGCCCGGCTTCGTTCAGGTCATGCAGCAGACCATCGATACTGCAGGTAGAAGGCACTGCCAGTCGCAGTACCATTTCGAAGCCGGAACCTTCGGCTGTTCGCAGCGCGTGCATGCCGGTGATGTCGATGCTGCGGAGTGACATCACCTGACTGAGTTTCCGCAGCGCACCCGGTTGATTCCTGCCGCCCAGTCTCAATCGATACGGCTTGCATTCAGCTGTCGCAGCACTGTACGCAGACAGATGAGTCGATGGATCACGCAGACGGATTTCAATGTCGAATGGACGACATGCGTCCTGCAAATGATCGCGGATGACAGTCTCTTCTATCCTGTCCGGAAATTCAGCCGAAAAGATCATCGTGAAATATCCACGAACCACGGTCTGACTGGCTTCTCTCAGATCCGCACCAAGCTCAGCCATTGCCTTCGTCACCGCAGACAAAATTCCCGTGCGATTCCCGGCGGTCATGGTGATGATATATTCTTTAGGCATGGAGCTTCTCTTTTCCGCATCGCGGGGACGTACAAAGTTCGACAACATGATGATCGGGGTCCGCCAGAAAAACCTGCACAGCACCGTCAGGTCTGAACTTCGCATCATCAATCAAAGGTATACCTTTTGCCTTGAGCGCCGTGGCCGCCGCATACGCATCTTCGACTTCAAACGCGAAGTGATGATTTCGACTGGACCTTACCAGCACATCCACGGGATATCCTGCAGGCCCGCTGCGATCGTGTTCGGCGATCAGATGTATCAAAGTTGCTCCAGCCTGAAACCAGGCTCCGTCAAAACTGAACGCCGGACGCGGAACCTCAGTCATCCCCAGCAGTCCCACGTAAAATCGACGACTGGCTTCCACATCACGCACCACCAGCGTCACATGATCGATGTGACGAACTCGGATCTGAAATTCTGAATCGGCGGACATTTCAAGGACAATCTCAAAAGACGGGCGTTGCGTCCGGTTTACTCGACCGGAGGTTCGATTGTAACAGGTCAATTGTCAACATTCTTCAGTCAATCACATCCGTTTGTCAGCGATATTGACGCAACCATTTGAAAATCCGACCGCGCTGGCAAAGAATACGGGCAATACCAGTCCTTGCGTTGTTTACTGTTTTTGGAGCATCTGAAAAATGACAATTCGATATATGACTCACTTCGGCCTCGTGGCACTCATCGTCTCCGGCAGTACTGCCATGCTTACTGTCGCCCACGCAGAAGATGAAAAGCTGAAGAGTGACGCCTCAACAGAAAAAGCTGAGAAGAAGGAGGTCGGGAAAAAAGCCGACGAGGCAGTTGACGTCAAGATCAGCGAACTGGACCTTAAACTTCCGAAATCATGGAAGCAATCGGACGCCACATTGCCGATGCGTCTGGCAACATTTGAAGTTCCGGCGAGCGAAGGCGACAAAGAGAACGGTGAGTTTGTCGTGTATTCGTTTCCGGGCGGTGGTGGTGGCGTCGATGCAAATATCGGTCGCTGGGTTGGCCAGTTTGGCGCGGAAGGACGAGAGGCTGTCGTTCGTCAGGGCAAGGCAGGCGAGAGTGAATACTTCATCGCCAACATTTCCGGCACGTACATGAAGCCGGATGGTCCACCGATTTTGCGGAAGACTAAGGAGACCCCAGGCTATCGCATGATCAGTGTGATTCTGGATCTTGAAGCTAAGGGAGTGTACTTTCTGAAACTCACCGGACCTGATGCAACTGTCGCAGCTCAACTGGATGCCGTTCGAGCATCGTTCAGCGGCAAGCTGGAAGACGAGAAAGAATACGAATTCTGAGAGCAGCAGCCACCGCCAGTGGCAGGCAGCGGCTTCAGCAGTATTTGCCGCATTGATGTGATCATCACTCGCACGGAAGGGCCATTCGCACAGAAACTCAAACAGGTTCAGCCCGTAAATTGATATAAGTCACTTCGTTGTGTCATGCAACTGATGGCGAAGTCGCGGTTCGTTGAAGGAATCACATCATGTGGCAAAAACTTGTCGGTCGAGCACTCGTCGCAGTTCTGACCACATTGGTCGCAGGCTGCTCGCTGGTGCAGCCAGCTGCTCGATCAGATGCGAGTACCGCACACCGACTGCGGCCAGACCTGAACCTTGACACGGTCAAAAGACTGGAAGTGAATTTGCGCAACGCATACGGCGAACTGGAAAAAATCGATCCGCAGCAATTGAAATCAGGGCAGCATGTGCAACTGTTGACCGGCAAACAACCGAACCTGGATTACTCCGAAGGCTTAGCGATTAGCTCCACAATGATCGCTGGTACGGTGAAGGTTATTGATGGTGACAGCGTTGTTCTGTGTGATGCGATCATGATTGAAGAGCGACGCATACCGAACGGAGTACCGATAGTCCAAAAGGTGCCGTACTTCAATCGCTTGTTCAAAAACTCCGGGACTGGCAGAATCGCTGCTGCCCTGATCCCAAGCGAAGTCACGATCGAACGTTCTGACATCCTGCAGGCAAGCGAATTGACGGAAGACAGTTTTCAATCGATCCGCCAAAATGGCCGACACGAACGCATTGGAGTGGATTTTGATTTCAATGTTGCAGACAGCGGGGATGCGACACCGCAGCAATAATACGACTTTCTTCGTGCTCGCGTCCTCATTCAGTTCTTCTATTTGCTTTCCCATGGGAATTTTGAAGCTGAGCGTGCCCAGCGGTAACCGTGATCCGTGATCGTCGTGCGCAAATCATCAACGCGGAAGATTGGGCGGGAATCGATGGCGATGACTTTGCCAGTTGGGCTATTGGCTGCTATCGTCTGTGATGTCAAATGATTGTTGTTCGCTTCTTATCCACGTCTCGCCTGCCAAAGTTTGTTTGCCATGACTCAAATCAATAAATACAGCCGCCGAATTACTCAGCCAGCCTCTCAGGGTGCCTCCCAGGCGATGCTTTATGCCACGGGCATGAACCGGGCTGACATGGACAAGGCTCAGGTTGGTATCAGCAGCGTGTGGTACGAGGGCAATCCTTGCAATATGCACCTGATGGACCTTGCTGCCAAAGTCCACGAAGGCGTGCAGGCTGAAGGCATGGTCGGCATGCGATTCAACACCATCGGTGTCAGTGACGGGATTTCAATGGGTACGGACGGTATGTCGTATTCGCTGCAGTCGCGCGATCTGATTGCGGATTCGATTGAGACCGTCATGTCGGCCCAGTGGTACGACGCAAATATCTCTTTACCGGGCTGCGACAAAAATATGCCCGGTTGCATCATGGCCATGGGACGCTTAAATCGTCCGTCGCTGATGATCTATGGCGGCACGATCAAGCCGGGATGCGGCCTTAAGGGCGAGAAGCTGGATATTGTCTCGGCGTTTCAGTCCTACGGCGAATACCTAGGGAAAAAAATCACGGAAGAAGAACGAGCCAGCATCGTACGCCGCAGTTGTCCGGGAGCTGGTGCCTGCGGCGGCATGTACACAGCTAACACGATGGCGTCAGCGATCGAAGCGATGGGAATGTCGCTTCCGTACAGTTCATCGACCCCTGCTGAAGACCCGGCAAAACTTGACGAATGTTTTACAGCAGGCACTGCGATTCGGCAATTGCTGGAAAAGGATATCAAGCCTCGCGACATCATGACACGCGCGGCGTTCGAAAATGCGATGGTGATTATTATGGCGACAGGCGGATCCACTAATGCTGTCCTGCATCTGATCGCAATGGCTCGTGCGGTGGAAGTACCGCTGACGATTGATGACTTCCAGAAAGTCAGCGATCGAGTGCCTTACATTTCAGATCTCAAGCCCAGCGGCAAGTATGTCATGGAAGATCTGCACACGATCGGCGGAACTCCGGCGGTGCTCAAATATCTGCTGGAAAAAGGTTTCCTCGATGGCAGTTGCATGACGGTCACCGGAAAGACTCTGGAGCAGAATTTGAAGAATCTGCCGGGACTGAAATCCGGTCAGCAGATTGTGCATCCGATCGAAACGCCCATTAAAGCAAGCGGTCACATTCGCATCATGCGCGGCAACGTATCACCAGACGGTGCTGTAGCCAAGATCACTGGCAAAGAAGGTCTGGTGTTCACTGGCATTGCGCGCTGCTTTGATTCGGAAGAGCTGATGCTGAAGGGTCTGGAAGACGGCAAAATCAAGAAGGGCGATGTTGTCGTGATTCGTTACGAAGGACCGCAGGGCGGACCGGGGATGCCGGAAATGCTCACGCCAACGTCTGCCATCATGGGGGCTGGCCTTGGGATGGATGTGGCACTGTTAACTGACGGTCGCTTCAGCGGCGGTTCACACGGATTCATCGTCGGCCATATCACTCCGGAAGCTCAGGTCGGCGGTCCGATCGCGCTGCTGAAAGATGGCGATAAGATTACCGTCGATGCTGAGAAAAACGAAATCAACGTCGATCTGTCAGCGAGTGAACTTGCCGCTCGCAAGGCGGCTTTTGTGGCTCCGCCGTTCAAAGCGACGCGCGGCACGCTGGCGAAGTACATCCGCTGTGTGAAGTCAGCTTCGGAAGGCTGCGTGACGGATGAGGAGTTGTAGTCGCCGAAACGATCCACTGCACGCATGTGACATTGACTCGTTTAACCGCGTGCCCAGCGGGCCGCGATTGTTCTATTTGAAATTTCGTATTTGAGATTTGAAATACGAAGCGAGAGGCGTTGCCCAGGCGGTTAAACAAATGTGCCATCCGAGGGGCGAATGATGATGAACGCTGCAGTCAGTTGGACGATGGCCGACAGACTTGAGGAATTGGGCCATATCTCAGCCGAGCGAATACGGCTGTTTCCGGCACCGGGGACCGCCACGGTGGACGATCTGATGGATGCCAACACTCATTGCAAACCACTCTGTGAGTTGATCGATCAGACGCTTGTGGAGAAAGCCGGGGGATTTAGATCATCTGTCGTCGCGGCAACGATAGGGAGTATCATTGGACACTTTGTTTCGCGGCGCCGATTGGGTCTCGTGGCCGGGGCGGACGGAATGTTTCGATTGCTGGCCAGCACGGTCCGAGCTCCGGACGTCGCCTTTGTGTCGCGTGAGCAACTCCCTGACGGAAAATTTCCCACCGAAGCGTATCCCGCATTTTCTCCGGATCTGGTCGTCGAAGTCCTTAGCCCCGGAAATACGAAAGCCGAAATGTCACGGAAGCGAGTCGAGTACTTTCACTCCGGCACGCGCCTTGTCTGGATGGTGGATTGCGTCAATCGCTCAGTCGCCGTTTACACGTCTCCCAGCGCCGTTCGAATCCTGAACGAAGACGATACCATCGACGGCGGCGAAGTCCTGCCGGAATTCTCAAGCCCGGTCGCGGACTTTTTCACCGATCTGGACTTCGGCCGCGAATGATCAAAACTCGGCAGCCACTTCACCGCCCTGAATCGTGGCCAGCGCCTGATAGACGCCGCCGTCGATGTTTTCGGAAATAAACCGCACCGAGCCATCAGCCTGACAGAATTGAGCCCCACCGACATGATTACTGCTGAAGTCATCAAAATGGGTGGCCGGGTGGTTTGGGGTATGATCTGCCGAGCCGCACACTCTCTGGAATGCTTCTTCCGCCTCTGCAACCATGCCTAGCCATGTGGTGTACCAGTTCATGGACTCATTGGTCTTTCGTTCGCCGATCATATAGGTATTGCTGGTACCGTCGGTCACGTCACGAATCGCGACTTTGCTGTTGTGGTAGAACATGCCACTTCCCTTGCACTGTCCAGTTGGCAGCACGGGTGCGGTTCCGGCAGGCTCTTCACAGCCATCCAGTTCTTCCGGTCCGAAAGAGCCGATGTAATTTGCAATCGGCATCTTTGCGAGAATGTTCGTCGGATTACCTTCTTCAGGAAGGTCAAAAGTCAGAGGCTGCGGGTCCGAAGGGCATTTGTAACTTGCCATCTGTGATTCCAGAAAACCAGCGTTCAATGGATCCGTGATCGGCAGGCTGGGATTGAACCGGTTATAGACGTTTCCTTGGTCAATGAACGGTAAAATCATTGCTGCCCAGCCAGCTCCGCTGGTACCTTCGTGAGCACTGGGAAGATTTGTGGCTGAGTCAATGGCGATCCAGCCGGAAGGCAGCGTGCTATGCACGTCATGATAGTTGTGCAAAGCCAGTCCGATCTGCTTCAGGTTATTCTTACACTGAGTCCTCCTTGCTGCTTCGCGAGCCTGCTGAACGGCTGGCAGCAGCAGTGCAATGAGAACCGCAATGATGGCGATGACAACGAGAAGTTCGATCAGCGTGAATCCGCGAGTTGTTCGAGAGAATATTTTCATGAAAGTGTTCCAGTTAAATTGACGGAATTGAGGATTGAAAAGTAGTGGCAGTAGCGGAGGCATAGAACAGCGATAAACAAGAGATGTACCATGCACCGTCACGTTTCAAATCACGCAATTCACCCCGCCTGCGGCTGCGCAGCGCACGGACTGGTCGGACCCGCATGAGGCGCCACACAGGCCGCTGGCGAGATGATTGCATTGAATACAAACGTGGGGATTCGGATGCCGCAGATCGGGCTCAGGCGGAACCACTGCTAGGATGCGCATCGAGAGCGTGAACTCCCAACGAAACGCATGTCGATGCGTCTGCGGATGTGGCGACGACCTGATGCGGCAGCACAGAATAGGTGCTGCTCATGCAACCGGCGGAGCGCGGCACTGCGGAGGCAGACCAAACCCAAGCAGTGGGTCTGCACATGTGGATACGGAAACCAATCCCGTCTGCTCGGAAAACAGGGGCAACTCAATCAGCAGAGCAAGAACTCGCGGAGCTGTAATTGCCTGACAAATCGCACAGTTGGAGCAGTCGTGCGGCGCAGGGTCAGCAGGAACCTCGCCGCTTCTTTTGGTCAATTCGCCGCATTTTGACGCAGCGCTGGACTCGGCACCATTCGAGTGACGATGGTGACAGCAACCAGTTGAAGTCCCGTGCCCCCTTGTTGCTGCGCAAGACGAACCATCAACTATGGTATGCAGCCACGGCGCAACCGTTGGGAGGAGTAGCTGCCAGAGAATCAGCAGCCGTGTTAGAATTTGAAGGCTATGCTGAGGCATGCTCTCTGGGCCAAGGAGGAAAGAAACGCCAACTCCGAGCCCGACCAGTGCCCGGTATTCTAGCTGTCACTACGTCGTGTCAATGGTGAACGTGCAATGAATCAACGGATTTCGATGGAAACAAAGTGAATAGCTCATTTTCATCGCAATCGTACTGCTGGGCTCACGCCGCATCGCTCCTCGACAGTTGGGCATTCTTTCGCTGGCCGAGCATGAAAGCTTTGAGAGACTTCGCCGCAGGCAGCCATTCGCCTTCTTGTGCGGACTGAATAATCTCATACAGTGCCTCATGCCCTTCCTTTGACAACTGTCCGTCAGTATGTAGACGATCTATCTCAATCGCGGACTGTTCCAGCAGATCTATCCGCTTGGTTGTGACCGCCGTCCAGAGTGCTTCGACGGCGGAAAAGCATTCTTCGCTGTCAACAACCTGCGGCGGGCGTCCGCACCCGTGACTGGAAAAGATTGCAACAAGAAACAAGAGTGATGCGAAAACTCGCTTCATTCGCAACAGAGCTGCCGATGTGGCCGGCATCGCTGCATCTAGGCCAGCGAACAACTGGTTAAACAATGCTTGACTCAGGCGCAGTGAGCCTTGGGAAGACCTAGAATTCACCCGTGATTTCTCCTCCGTTGCGAGTTGAGAGACCGACCCATACAAAGCCGTCAATGAATTCTGAAATGAAGCGTACAGAGCCGTCGCCGAAAAGAATATTAGCCCCGCCGATGTGTTCAGAATACATCTGGTCGGTATGCCCAAACGGATGGTTCGGAGCATGGATGATAACTTGCGGATGATCATGGGTGTCTGGCCCGCTGTGGGCTCCTAATAAACATCCGGCACTGTTGCACTCGGAAGGCCAGTTGCCTTTGGGACAGGTCGCTGCGTTTGGGACCGTTCCATACCAGGTCTTATTGCTGAGTGAAGAACTGTGCTCGCCGATGAATACCGTATTCGACAAGCCGTCCAGGACATCAGAGGATCGAATTCTTGAGTTGCGGTAGAATGGCCCGTCCTGAATCGCAAGAGTCCCGCTGGCAGGGATTGGTTCGGGAATTGAAAAGTCAATGGAATAGGCCGGCGATCGTCCCCATGGCTGATGAATTCCTGCGTTTGTCACGTAATGCGAATGCGAGAACTTTAACTCTGGACTGAACGCCACAGGATTCGCCGGAGCAGCCGAAGTGCCCGATGTCCACCGCTCGACCACGAACCCGTCGCTGCCTCCAGTCGCTGACGGACAAAGAAATGCGGTGAGCTTTGTCTTCGCTGCTGCTGCGTGCGCAGGGGCCCAGCATGGCAAAGAAAAATCCAGACTCTGAAAGAGTGGAGTTTGCTCAAGCTGTGGCAACAACAGGGTACCCCAGCCGAATCCTGAAGGTCCATTTCCATTATCGTCCGGATAGGCGATTCCGTGAACAACCCCGGACGTTCCAACTTGACCAATGTACGCAGGCGGAAACACCTGGTGGACATCGTGATAGTTGTGAATCGCAAGTCCAATCTGCTTGAGATTATTCTTGCACTGTACGCGACGAGCCGCCTCCCGCGCCTGCTGAACCGCTGGCAACAGTAACGAAACCAAAATGGCTATAATCGCAATCACGACGAGCAATTCAATGAGCGTAAATGCTCGCGAGCGACGCGACAGTCGCCATGAAGACAATCTGCAAATCAGCTTTTGATTCATGTGGACGAACTCTACGACAATGTGAAGTGGTAACCCCGTCAAAACAGCCTTTTTAAACCCCTGCGATGCGTGCCTGCTCCGTTTGTAGCTAGCGCTACATCCCGGAAGTGTAGCGTACGCTACACTTGTGTCAATCGCATCTTTTCAAAGATTCAGGGCGCGATCGTTCAGGAGAACCAAGGACTGTCGGCCTAAAACAGATGCATCTGGCCCGACGACGTTCGTGGTGGTTTGAACAGATCGGTCCGCGACGCGGGAAGTGTGGCGTCAAGGCCACAGCGCTGGCGGGTCAGTTTGAAGAGA
This sequence comes from Planctomycetaceae bacterium, assembly GCA_947476295.1. Classification (GTDB taxonomy): domain Bacteria; phylum Planctomycetota; class Planctomycetia; order Planctomycetales; family Planctomycetaceae; genus SXXK01. The sequence goes on from CANJQC010000040.1 coordinate 27,042, forward strand.
GCGGAAATCTGGTCGGCGATCGGGCCCGTACCTCGCATCCGAATGCGGAATTCGCTTTGACTAAGTTTGCCTTCCCGCACAGCCCGCAGACGCGATTCAATCTTGTCTGCATGAGTCGGGCGATGGCGTTTGATCCAGTCGATAAAGATCGATTCTACCGACAGCGGTAACCGGACCATAATGTAACTGGCGGATTTAGCTCCAGCCTCTGCGACGGCTTTCAGGACTGCGGGCATTTCATTGTCGTTCAGTCCGGGGATGATGGGCGCGACCATGACATGCACAGGAATACCGGCCCCAGCAAGTTTTCGGATTGCCTCCAGCCGACCCGCCGGTGCGGTGCAGGCAGGCTCAAGAACTCTGGTAAGTCCCTGATCCAGGCTGTTGATGCTCATTGCGACTTTGCAAAGCTTCATTGCCGCAAGTTCGCTCAGCAAATCGACATCGCGCGTCATCAGCGAGTTCTTGGTGATCAACGACATCGGTTGCCTGGCTTCCAGAGCGACCTCAAGGCACTGCCGCGTGATCTGCAGTTTACGTTCGATCGGCTGATAACAGTCGGTGACTCCGGACAACATCACCGGCTCGCACTGATATTTTGGTCGAGCCAGCCAGTCACGAAAAAGCGAGGGAGCGTTTCGCTTGACGAAAATCTTCGTTTCAAAATCCAGTCCGGCGCTCAATCCGAGGTATTCATGCGAAGGCCTCGCATAACAATAACTACAGCCATGCAGACAGCCTCGATACGGATTCAGGCTATATCGAAACGGGATGTCAGGGCTGTCATTTTCTGAAATGACAGACTTCGATGAATCGTCGAAATATCGCGTGGCCGGGCGTTCAAGCTGCTGTAGGAATTCGTCATCAAATTCCAGTTGTTCGAAGTCTGCTTCGTGAAGTACGGTAAGAAATCTGTTCGCCGGGTTGTCAGCGGCACCACGTCCAACAGGATCTCGTCCGGGATTTTTTGACATGAGATATCGACGAAAATGCCTAAATTGAAATGCAGAGGCTGTAAAACGCAGGCAACAGCTATAGTCTACGCAGGCTGGCCCGAAATGTTGAGTCGGCATGCCGGGCACCGACTGCAGGTTGGTGGATTTCACCAGCGCAGGGTGCGATCATGATTGTGCCTCGATGCTCCGCAGTGAAATTTCCCGTGAGAGAGTGGCTGGGCACAATGGGATGCAGGTTCACCCGCATTAAGATAGATATTCATTTCCGTTATGTTCCGTTCATATGGTACGAGGTCTTCACATGAAGAAATCCCGACCCAAAGGATCAGTCACCTACTGCAACACGGGGCGGGTCGTGTTGGTAAGTGGCGGTGCAAGCGGGATCGGCCGGGCCATCTGCGCTGCATTTGCCGGGTCTGGCGCGGATGTCGTGTGTCTGGACATTAACGCTGATGCGGCAGTCGATTTGCCGGCAGGAATGACATTTGTCGCGGGAGATACTTCTCAGGAAGACGACTGCCGGAACGCCGTGGAATTTGCAGTTCAGACGTTTGGTGCTTTGGATGTGCTGGTAAACAATGCGGCCATTCAGCCGCCGTCTTCGTATGCACCGCTGCATGAGTTTCCGACAGAGCTGTGGGAGCGCATGGTGGGAGTCAACTTCACCGGCTATTCACTGCTGGCGAAATACGCGCTGCGGCAGATGCTGAAGCAGGACAGTGGCGTGATCGTGAACATTGCCAGCGGTCAGGCTCATCGCACCGCTCGGGGAGTTCCCGCCTACGGGCCGATCAAGGCAGCGAATCTGCTTCAGACGCAGCAATGGGGAGTCGAATACGCTCGCGATGGAATTCGCGTCGTGTCTGTTTCACCGGGCGCGATCAGGACGCCGCTTGTCGAAGCGACGTTACGTGAGCAAGGCGGTGAAGCATCGTTGGCCAACCGCCATCCCCTTGGTCGTATCGGTCGACCGGATGAAGTTGCCGCAGCCGTCCTGTGGCTCGCCAGTGACGATGCGTCATTTGTGACGGCTACAGACCTGGAAGTCGATGGCGGTCTTGGAGCGTTCGGTGCGTTTGCTGATCCGTATCCCATGCCACAGTCGTAAAGTGGATCACAATTTGTGAGCGGCACGCCGCTGCGCCGCAATACCGATAAGTCCAACTTTGGACCGTTCAAAAACCCGGAAAAATCCAGACACATTTCGTCATCTGGAAGATCTGGTTGATTGGCGTTTGATACAAAAGTAGACTGCCCGAGTGAAATTGCCTTGTGAAGCACGCTGTTTTGAGTGTTGCAGGAGTTCGAGATGTCGAATCAGCCCGTTTCTGTCGCGTTGCTGAATCAGGTTCAAAATCGACTTCGCGCGACCAGCTTTGCTCGAGCATTGCATTTTTGGACGCTGGGAGCCTTGGTTCTGGCCTGTGCCAGTGTGCTCGTTGTGCGGTTACTGGGACTGCTGCCGGAAGATCGACAACCGCTGGCATGGCTGTTGGTATTTCCCGCCGTGGCCGCCAGTGCTGCCTGGATGTTTCATCGTCGCGTCGAAAAAACGGCTGCCGCTCGAGCGGTCGATCAACATGCAAAAACGGACGATTTGTTTCTGACGCTGGCGACACTGTCGTCGTCTTCCGGCGAGTATCAGCCTCTGGTCGAACAGTCCGCCGCGAAAGTCGCCACCCGCATCGTGCCCGCGAACGTGGTTCCGTATAAGGTGGAACGTCCAATCGGAATGCAGGCCGGTGTGCTTTGCATTCTGGCACTTCTTGTCTGGCTGCTTCCAACACTTGATCCATTTGGCAACGTCGAGGCAGCCACGAAAGTTGAAAAGACAAAGAAGGAAGTCGAGCTCATTCGCAAGGCCGTCAAATCACGAGAAGAGAAACTGTCGCAGGAAGTGAAAACGGCTGAAGAGCGCGATGACAAACTCAACGAGCAGATGAAAGAATTGATGGCATCTTTGCGACAGATGCGACCGACCGAGAAAAAGCCGAACTCCAAAGTTCTTCAGGATCATCGCGGCTCACTGAATGACATGTGGAAAAATGTGTCTAGTGAAGAACTGCGTGAAATGCTCAGCCAGTCGATCTCGGATCAGCAATTCGGCGGGCAACGAACTCAGAAGATGAATGAATGGCTCAAGCAGTTGCAGCAGGGCAACAGCGACATGCTTCAACAGCAGTTGGATTCTGCCAAAGAAACTATGGAAGCCATGCTGGAAGCTAAGACACCCGAAGATCGCCAGAAACTGGCGTCACAACTACGACGGCAGTTGCAGGACTTGAAAAAATTCTCTTCGGAGAAAGCCGGTTCACCGGAACTCGAAAACGCACTCAATCAGGCCATGAAGGCTTTGGAAGCCCTTGCGGCCAAAAAGCAAAGCGGCGAAGGCACCAGTGAGGAAGAAATGCGGATGGCAAAGGAAGCCGCTGAAGCCCTGCGGGAATCTCTGGAATTGTCAAAAACTGAACTTCAGGAACTGGCTCGATCGGCCAAAGAAATGAAGCAGTTGGAAGAAGCGCTGAAGACGTTGCAGCAGGCAGAAAAACTTAATCAGGACGGTCAGTTGGACGGTGAAGAGTGCGAAGGCTGCAAGTCGCTGGCAGAGTACGCTGAAAAGTACAAGAAAATGATGGCTGGTATGGGTCAGGACGGCGAGGCAAAACGTGATACGCCGGGTGCCATGCAGGAAGAAGATGACAGCGATCCCGAAGGCTACAAGGACGAAAAGACGAAGTCGCAGATTCAGGCCGGGAAAGTCCTGCTGTCTATCAAAACAAAAGAAGCAGCGACTGAGAAAGACTTCGATCCGGACGAACTGAAGAAGTACGAAAGTACTGTCAGCGAAATCAAATCCGGCGTGCAGGCAGCGATCGAAAACGAACAGATTCCACCCGGCTATGTCGATGGCATCAAGAGTTATTTCGATAACTTGGAATCGGCCGATTCGACACCCGATTCACCAGCGGTTCCCTGAGCGCCATTCCTGAATGCTCAGCGCTTTCTCGCCAGCCACCACGATGTGATCGATCAGCGGGATGCCGATGATTTCGGCGACGGATTCCAGACGTTCGGTAACGCTGATGTCCTGATCACTGGGAGTCGGGTCGCCGGACGGATGGTTGTGGACCACAAGAATGCAGTTCGCTGCATCACGGATGGCTGGTCGAAAAACTTCACGCGGATGGACCAGACTGTTACGCAGTGTTCCGACCGTGATCTGATGCGATGCAATCGGCTGGTTCTTGGTGTCCAGCGTCACCATGTGGAACTCTTCCTGTTTCGCTTCTTTTGCGAGCCGACTGAAATGTTCCAGGCAGAATCGCATGGCAGTGGCGGGACTGGTGATGCGGACGCGTTCCTTAAAACCATTATCCATCGCAGCGGCCACGCGCCGGCCGAGTTCGATTCCCGCCATGATCTGACAATACGCCGGCTCATTCACCGCGATGCTGTATTCTTTCAGTTCATTTCGCCCAAGACCTGGAAGCGTGTCCAGTCGACTTCCCAGCCGTGTCGCAATCCGCTCACCCGCCTGCAGCGCGGATTCACCAACACGGCCTGTGCGGATGAGTATCGCCAGTAGTTCGGACAACTTTAGCTGCGCCGCGCCGTGTTGCAACAGGCGTTCGCGAGGCCGTTCGCTGGCAGGCGATTCAGTGATCTGCGTTCCATGCACCTGTGAGTTGACCCAAGGATCGACTTCAAATTTTTGTGGATCGTCCTTCCAGCGGAATCGTTTTCCGCTGTCTGTTTCGAGTTGCTGCAGATTCCCCTGCTTGACGAGCGCAGTCACAATCAATCGCGTGACCTGAATATATTCGTCGCCGTGCGATTCGCGAATTTCTTCCATCGCGAATTCAGGGCGTTCGCACAGTCGCGACAGGACTGCCTGATAAATCTGTTTGCGATCAGGTTTTGAAACGCGAGGCATCTGGATGAGTCCCCATGACAGGCGATCGGATAAACGTTGACAAAGCTGCCATCTTACGAACTTCCAGTGGCATTTGCCCGCTAAACGAGTGGCTTCCACAGAAAATTGCCAAGTGCCTTTCTTCAGCTCGAAGGCTGAGTAAAATGCAGTACACCTCTGAATCAAAACCCTCAATCCTGGCCACGCGGAATCTTACGTATGCCAACTTATGTTTACGGTGTCATCCTTTCCGAGGATGACGAAGACGTGGGTGAAGCGTTCGAAGTGGAACAAGGCATTAAAGATCCGCCGCTGACGCATCATCCGAAAACAGGCGAGCCTGTTCGCAGACTTCTCTGTGCGCCGTTTGTGGCAGGAACCTGGTCGCCGCTAAAATCAAAGAACCTGCTCAGCGACAGGAAGCTCACTGAGAAAGGTTTTACGAAGTACGTCAAGACAAGCAACGGTTACGAAAAGAGCGCGGGCTCCGGACCAGATCGCATCGGCAGCGGATCTGGCGAGTAGCAGACCAATGCTATCGTCCACCGCAAATAAAATCACTCTGGCGATGGCAGTCGTGCTCGGAATTGCACTCATTGTGCCATGGTTGCTGAACCGCAATGCTCCGCTGGACAACACGCTGGTCCTGTACTGTGCGCACGATTCTGTCTTTGCCGATTCGATCCTTCGACAGTTCGAAGCCAGGACGGGCATTACGGTCCAGGTGCGGTATGACGAAGAAACCAACAAGTCGCTGGGCCTCACGAACCTGCTGATTACGGAGAGGGCTCAACCTCGCTGCGACGTCTTCTGGAATAATCAGACACTCGGCACGATTCGCCTGAAACAGGAAGGTCTGCTTGCCGTTGTTGATCCGGCAGTGTTCGCTCGCATCCCGGGGCAATTTAAGGATCCGGATAATCAATGGGCCGGTTTCGCGGCAAGGCTGCGAGTCTACATCGTGAACACCGACAGAATGCAGGCGACAGAAACTGACGTCGCTGCAGCGTTCAAAGCCAATTCGCTCTCAAACGTCGCGATTGCCGTGCCGCTGTTTGGCACAACGCTTTCACATTACTCTGTGCTGTGCGATCGCATGGGACTCGACGGATTAAAAGCCTGGCATGCGTCGCTTAGTGCCCGCAGCATCCGGGAAGTGCGCGGCAACGGAGCGGTCAAAGATCTCGTGGCTGAAGGTGCCTGCGACTTCGGGTTCACTGATACGGATGATGCGTTCGCCGCGATCGATGCTGGCAAGCCTGTCACGATGTTGCCCGTGCGACTGGAGTCAGGTCAGACAATCTGTTTGCCCAACAGTGTGGCGATGATCCGCAATTGTCCGCATCCTACGGTTGCTCTCAGGTTGATCGAATTCCTGCTTTCTGAAGAAGTGGAACTCGCGCTGGCTAACTCCGGATCACGTCAGATTCCGCTGGGATCGGTCGATAACGCTCAACTTCCGACCGACGTCCTGGAACTTAAAAAATGGGCCGCCGACGGTGTATCGCTCGAAGGCGCTGCGAAGCATCATGATGAAGTTCTGAAGTGGCTGACGACGGAATACACTGGGCGGTGACTACATGACACTCAATGAATCAATGATCTGCTCTCTCACACGATCTCTGCTCATTGCCAGCATTGCCATCTGGCCTGTTGCCATGGTTGTGGCCCGCATCGATGCATCGCCAATCGTTCGATCAAGGCGATTGCGACTACTGCTGGCCGTGTTTCCGTTCTTTCTGCCGGAACTTCTGATCGGGTTCAATTATCGTCTGACGGCGACTCAACTGACTTCCGGAACCAGCCCTCTGACTGCCGCGATCTGCACCGAGGGACTATACGCCTTATTGATGCTGTGTCGTTGCACGGCTGTCGGCGTTGCGCTGTCCATGCTGCTGCCGCGCGGAAACTCGGCCGATGAATCGCTGCATTCGTGGGTTCTGCTGCGTAACAGGATGGAGTCGGCAACATGGTGGGCTGGCTGGCTGCGGCTGAGGATTTTTGGAGCATGGCAAGCGCCGCTTGTTGCATGGAGCGTGATGGCTCTGATTGCGTTTCAGGAATTTGAAACGGCCGCGCTGATGCAGATTGATCGCCATCCGATCTCGTGGTCCGTGTGGCTCTTCGACGCTCATGCTGCGCGCCTGCCGCTGTGGGATTCGTGGCGGATGATGGCGGGGCCGCTGCTATGCGAACTGGTGATGCTGGGACCTGCGATGTACGTGCTGTTGATGAGGCCGACGGCTGACGGGCGCGACCTGAACTGCGACCACGGGTTAAACGGTGGTCCGTCTGTCAGGAAGTCGGTGCGTTTTGCCGCATTGCTGACGCCGGGGATCGTGCTGTTCGTGTTATGGCCACTCATTCACAATGCGTTTCCGATCGTGCGCGGCGGAATGCTGATGCTGGACAACGCGACGCTGCGACAATCCCTTGTTCAAATTCTGACTTCGACAGGATTTGCCATCGGAGCCACGGTCATGTCGATGGGGATCGCACTTCGAATCTGTATAGCGTTCAATTCTTCGCCTGTTACGATTGCATCGCGGGTATTTTGGGTGAGTCTGTTACTCCCCGGTCTGCTGGGTTCATTAGTCCTCAGCCTTGGATTGTTGGCTATGTTTCAGTTGCCTCTAATGCGTGGCCTCTACGACACATGGTTCCCGATGCTGCTGGGGCAGACGCTCGCCGTGCTTCCATTTGCAGTCGCGGTCATGCTGCTGTTGATGCGTGTCTCTGATCCGGCGGCTCTGCATTCTGCAAAGTTGCTGGCTGTGTCTGAAGAGTCCCGGATCCGCAGGCAGATGGCTGCGATTCGATGGCGGCTCACAACCGGCCGCTGGCTGCTGGGCGGACTCATCATCGCGCACCGCTGCTTCTGGGACGTCACCGTCGCGTCCATCCTCCGCCCCGTCCAGGTAGAACCCGTGATCACGCGGCTGTACAACGAAATGCATTACGGCCGCACTGAAGCACTGATGAGTCTTGCCATCCTCGCCGCGCTGACGCCACCGGCCATCGCAGCTGCGGCCATGCTTCTGAGCCGCCTGGCAACAATCCAAACCTCATTGCGATGAACGCAGAATACCGGCGAGCGGCCCAGCGTCAGCCCACCGGTACAATGCGAATCCTGTATCGTGAACATTTTTGTCCGAGCCTCGCCAAGAATTGCCCGCAACCGGCAGAAAACTGCTGAGCGTTAACAGCCTTCGCTCCGACGACGTCAGCGTCGATTAAGTCACAGCTGGTGTCGAACAGATTTGTCACGATGTCAAAACCATATGAGTTTCATTCACGGAATACGGAGAAACGGTGACGACTGGAACTGAGCGGCGTTCGCTTCATAGTAGGCACGCTCATAGACAACCGACCCAAGCAATGTCGTCACGCTGCAGGACCGATAGTTCTGGAATTTGGCGTCGCATCCGCACTCAGGGCAGACGATGCTGGAACCTTGGTACCCCTTTTTTTTCCGCTCAGCAAGAGCGGCGTCGATTCCCTCAGCTCCAAGCCGATGCACGGCATCACGTATCAGAAACTTGGTTTCTCCAAGCAAAAACGATGACGGCTGCGGTCCGCTCGGCAGCCCCACTGGCAATAGTCGATGTGACTCACGTCGAAGTCTCGGTGAATTAGCAATGAAAGGCGACTCTGCTTATGCCATCCTCCCGCCGCACCTTTTTGACCGCAACCGCTGCAGTCGCCTCGAGCACGCTGTTGTGGAGCGGCAACTGCGTCGCGGATTTGGCGGCGAACGAGAATCGGAAGTTCGCTCTACACGCCTGGAAACGCGATCCGAGCAATCCGATCTTTGTGCCCCGATCTGAATTCGATGCCAGCGGCGCACAGGGGCCGTGTGTCGTGCTGCATGACGGCCAATGGTGGATGTTCTATGCGGGAATCGGCAAGGACGGAGTCCAGCGGATTTGCCTGGCTACAGCGAATCCCGACAAACCCACAGAATGGGAACCGCATGGGCCGATCCTCGATCTGGGACCGAAGCAGGCGTTTGACGAACAAGGAGCGACCTATCCTTGCGTCCATCGCATTGGGGGAAAGTGGCATCTCTATTATTCCGGTCGCAGCAGCCGCGAAGGGAAGCACCATTTTTCGAACTACTGGGGCATCGGGCTGGCGCAAAGCGATGACCTGCGGCACTGGAAAAAACATTCGCCGGAACCGGTGCTTCAGGGAGACGGTGTCAAGGAGTATCCCGACTGCCTAGCGCTCGTCGGCCTGGGAAACATCATCGATCTGCCGCAGTCTGATGGCCGCACACTGCATCGCGTGTACTACACGCTGTTACCAGGACTGAAGGATCCCAACTATCTGGCGAACGGTACCTGGCACGTCATCGAGCACAAGATTTGCGTCGCCGCGCATTCGTACGAGGGCATCGAATGGAGTGACCGCCGGATCGTGCTCGACCGCCGTCGCGACGTGACAACGGAAGACATCGGTGTGGTGGGCCTCAACGTGTGGAAGACGAAAAAAGGGTATCGCGGCATCTATACTGGTCTGGGTACGAAATTCAAAACGTATGCCCTAGCCGAGGCCGCCAGTCACGACGGATTGACGTGGGATCGTGGCACAGATTCGGGCAACGTGTCCCTGACACTTCAGTCAGGATCGTGGGACAGAGGCATGATCGGCTACCCCTGCGTGTTACGGGAACAGGACCAAATGCGGCTGTTCTATAACGGGTCTGGCGGCGGTGCGACGGGCATCGGAATGGCCATTGCCAATCTGGTCGAATAACTTGCCGATCGAACAGGACCTGCGTGAGCCGCGACGTTTGTGGTTCTAAAGGAAAAGGATCCTGGTAAAACAACAGCTGGAAATTCATCGCGCGCTGGATACGGGGAGGCGTTTACACCGCCGATTGGTACAGGGGACCTGCTGCGATACAACGCCGGAGTTCCCCGTCCTGTCGGACTGCCATATCTCAGCCAGTTGATCGATCTCACGGGCGATGGCAAAGCCGATCTGGTTGGTTGCTGGAATTACGGGCATCGCCCCAGTTCGCCGTGGCGATGGGATCATCTGTTATCCGCGCGTTGGGGATGGCAATCGCCTGAGCTTTTTCCTGAACACTGGGCAACGTGATTCCGGGGGCATGCCGGTCTTCGTGGCGGCGGGCGGAATTCCGCGACCGAAAGGAGCCTGGGAAGCGAGTCGAGTCGATGATTTGAACGGTGATGGTGCGGTCGATCTTGTCGTCGGTGACCACTATCTTCGCAACACGAATGCCGCTGGCTGGCCATTCGAACCGACAGCCCCCGTTCCTCTGAACGCCGGCATGAGGGCCTGTTTCCTCGACCTCGATGACGACGGCCTGCTGGATCTCATCTACAGTTGCGCCGGATCGACTCCGAAGGGAAGCATTTATCTAATGCGCAATGTGGGCACGAAAGAGCAACCCGCGTTTCATCCACCACGGACACTCTCGTGCTTCGGCGAACCGATTTATGTGACGGCACACGGCCCACACCCATGGGTCGGCGATCTCGATGGCGACGACAAGCCCGACGTTGTGACTTGTGTGGAATGGAGCGTCTACCACTTCTACGGTCCCACTCGACGCACGATCTACGTGGTTCATACCAACACCGATCTGATTGGTCTGGGCGAAAGCGGTTCGCGCGAGCCGGACGCGGTGCTCGCGAAATACGTCGGCTCAAACCCTTTCGATTGGATCGGCGACGAGACGAGCCTGGGCCTGGGGATCGCCATGTACGACCTCATGGGGCAGGCGGCCGGCGTGCCGGTCTACAAGTTGTTCGGTCAAAAATATCGGTCGTGGGTGCCGGCGGCGGCGTGGACCGTCTCGACGCATCCCCAGCGCATGGCCAAAGCGGTCCAGGAGTTTTCGGCCCGCGGTTACACCTGGATGAAGTACCACTTGTCTCCGTTCGAGAACGTGATCGACCAGATGGACGCAATGCAGGCCGTCGCGCCGAAAGGCTTCCGGATTCATCACGATCTGACGATGGGCGGCACTGACGATAACACTTTTGAATTGCTGGAGAAGATCTCGAAATACCCGATCGCCGGGGGCTTTGAAGATCCACTGCCGGAGAAAGACATCGAGGGCTACACTGAGTTGCGAAAAAAATGTCGGCTGCCAATTTACTATCATCATGCCCCGTTGGGCGCCGGTTTCGAAACGCAGCGGCGCAGCGCGGACGGGTATATCCTCGGCCACGCGAAAATCGGTGACGCCATCCGACGAGCGGGTCTATTCGCGCAGCTCGAACTTCCCTTCTCGCTGCAAAATGTCGGTGGCACAATCATGCGGGCCATGACAGTTCACATGCAGGCGGCCTTCAAGACCGCACATCTCCATTTCAACAGCGACACCGAAACATGGACGGCGGATGTGGTTTCGGAGCGTCTCGAACCCGTCAATGGCCTGATCCGCTTGCCGGAACGTCCGGGACTGGGCCTGACGCTCGATCGCGCCGAGCTGGAGCGACTCAAGAATCTCAAGCTTCCCGAACAGCCGAAGTGGATCATCAGGACCAGGTACACCAACGGTACGATGATGTATAACATCGCTGATCCACTCGATTCCCTGTTCATGGTCCGACCCGATAATCGCCGCCTGGTCACTCTCAGCTATGACGCCCCACTTACGACCGAATACTGGGATCCGGACGGAACGCCGGCGTTCCGCGACATGTTCCAGCGTCTTGAGAAAGAGGGCATGGTCCTGGAGCGACCGTTCAAATGATCACCTTCAGACATGTCCACTGTTCTTGAATACACTCAAAATCTTCTCAGAAAAACAATACTCTCAACGTGTTGGCGCAACCAGTTTGAAGGGTGGTACGGCGTAGTCAGCGTCGATGGAATAGGAATCGCCGCTGTCGAGTTCGATGAGACATCGGTCATCAGGTCAAGAATCGATTGCTCGAAGGGTTCCCGAATTTGCGAGATGTTCTTGTTCACCTAGAGCCATTTCCGCATACACACGAAGATCGCATAACAGGATGGACATTCATGTCCGTGGCATGGCCATGAAACACTGTCGAAGCGATAAGTTATTGCGCCTCGACCGCCGTTTACAATTGGCCTGTCCGGGGTTCCGGGAGGAGGCAGCGAGCCAGGGTGACGGTGACGTTGTCTCTTGCGCCAGCTTCCAACGCGGCATGGACGAGCGCGCGACAAGCGTCCAAAGAGGACTGCGAGTCACGCAGCACGTCTCTGATCTGCAAACGTTGAGAGTATTGTTTTTCTGAGAAGATTTGTTGGGCATTCAGGAGCAGCGGAAATGTCAGGACGTGATCGATTTGATTCGTCAATCGATGCCAAGGAACCGATTGCAATTCAGGCCCGAAGGGCAGAAACATTCTCTGCCGGGGCTGTGAGGCCCCGGTTTGATGCAATTAGACAAATTAAGGCCTGAAAGGCCGACACAAAGGTATGCACGACGCGTCGTCAACAGATTTGTTGTGTCGGCCTTTCAGGCCTCAATTCACACGAATATTCGTTTCCGGTGGCTCACGCCACCGGCAGTGGATGTGTCTGCCCTCCGGGCCTTATACAACTACACCATTGGGCTCGAGGCGAAACCCGCGCCACGCAAATCGCCGGATATCGCACACCGAACGTCGACCGGATCGCTAAAGAAGGCGCGCTGTTCACGGATTCCTATTCACAACAGAGCTGCACAGCCGGCCGGGCTTCGTTCATCCTCGGGCAGCACCCGTTCCGCACCGGTCTACTGACCATCGGCATGCCAGGCAGCGAGCAGGGAATTCCTGATTGGGCACCGACCACTGCCGACCTCCTCAAGGAGCAAGGTTATGCGACCGGTCAGTTCGGCAAGAACCATCTCGGCGATAAGGACAAACATCTGCCCACGATGCACGGGTTCGACGAGTTCTTCGGCAACCTGTACCATCTGAATGCCGAAGAAGAACCGGAGACCTATTACTATCCGAAGGATCCCGAGTTCAAAAAGAAGTATGGTCCACGCGGCGTGCTCCATTGCAAATCCGGCGGTAAAGGTGGCCAGACCATCGAAGACACCGGCCCTCTGACCCGAAAACGCATGGAAACCATTGACGAAGAAGTCCACGCCAAAGCCATGGGTCTCCTAGATCGCCTCACTAACCCGACTTCCCCAGTTCGATGAAAAAAGACAATGTTTTCAGTGGTTTGAGGGTGTTTTTTCTCACTACATTTTCTTCTAGATTATTTTCGAGGGCAGTTTGAGGCGGAGTTTTTCCAGCAGGATTTGTTGGTGGTCAGTGGGCTTGGAAATGCAACGAGTTCGGATGTCCGGACCTGTCCGCGTCGGGAGCACGACGTCCATCGAGCGGATGTCAGAAAGTTCTGCCAGCACGCGGCGCGGTTCGCTGCCGAGCCCGGCTTTGTCGCACAGCTGACTCAGAGTTTCCAGAGCACCCAGTACGCTGTGCGTCGTCCATTCTCCTGCTTAAAATACTGTCGGATAAACATAGCCGGGGATGTTATCGCCGAATTTCATACCCGCCAGATACCGAGTTCTCACTACATCACGTTTCGACTTCCCAAACAC
>CANJQC010000041.1 GCA_947476295.1 Planctomycetaceae bacterium
GAGGTTGTAGATGATGCTGATGTATCACCAAACATTTATCTGCCCCCGGTCGAAGGCTGGGATCCGTCACCCGCTTCCGACACCAACGAATTTGTTTACTACGCATTTGACCCACAGCCGTTGGACGATGCTGCAGGCAAACCGGTAGACGTCGTGCAGGACGGTGAACTGTTCGATGGTGATTCGTCCATTGAGGAACTCTCTGACCTAGTGCCCATACGCACTCAGGAACAGTCAGATTTCGATCCGTCTATAATTTTCTTTAGCGCAGCTGCCAGCGGTGTCGAGGTGCAGCGAAGCAACGACAGCAGCAATATTCCAACAGCGGTGACTGCGCCGTCAACACTTGCGATTCCTTTCAAACAAACGTCAGCAACATCACTCTTCAGTTCCAACAGGGATCGATCGTCAGTTGGCATTTCTGCTGTTGTGGAGCCAAATTCAGCCTTGACCGACAACGCAATCCCGGCGAAACGCAATGCCACCCAGCGGCGTTCGTCAATGCAGGTCAGTACTGCCACGCAATCTGCAGTAGTGTCAGAGGGCTTGAACAGCCTGACGCCACTACTTGGCGAAGACGCAGAGCCCAGTCGTGATGACGCCGCTAAAAGTACCGTCGATCCGCAAGCTATTGACGATGTCATGGCCCAGTATGCGGAAAACAGCTTCAACAGCTAAGTTTTCGATCGAATCGAATAGAAACCCTAAATCAACGTCCGCCGGTGCGAGTCTCAGAAAGGACCTAGATCGGGTTATATTATGGTCTCACACGCCGCCTTGATACAGGTACTTCTGGAACCCGGCAAACACTCGACAGATTTCGTCTGGCTTGCCAAGGTCGGAAAGAGAGTCGTGATACTTCAGCCGCGTGTGTGCATCAGGAAAGTAGGTAGTCAGGTTCTGGCAAACGAATGCCAGTAGTTTGTCCACAGTTTTGTTTCACTTTTGAAGAGCGCCCGCAATTGGCAAAGGGCTGTTGTTCCAAACGGTCGCCAGCGCATGCCGGGGCCTTTGAGACGGGTGCCGACGATCGATTTGCAGGATGACTTCGGTATCGCACGATCTGCGGACACCCCTGGCTGTCATTTCCGGTGCGACCAGCAGTATCCTGCGGAATCCTGCCATGAGCGCGGAGACACAGCGAGAGTTACTGCAGAACGTGTTTGACGAATCGGATCGCCTGTCGCGGCTCGTGGAAAACCTCCAGCGACTGACGCAGGTGACTTCCGGACAGTTCGTCGTCCAGAAGCAATGGCATCCAGTTGAAAACATCGTGGGGTCGTCACTGCGGAGACTCGAACATCTGCTTGCTGCCCGACCCGTGAATGTTCAACTCCCGCCTGAAGTGCTGATGGGCCAGTTCGACGCGGTATTGCTCGAACAGGTTCTGGTCAATCTGCTGGAGAACGCCTGTCGCTATACCCCGGCGGATACGCTCATTGACATTACCGGATGGGCTGGCCACAGCAACATCGTGATTGAAGTCTCTGACTATGGTCCGGGATTGGCTGCCGGGGATGAAGAACGAGTCTTCGAGAAATTTGCGCGAGGCGCCAATGTCAAGGCCGACTCGCGAGGCGCGGGACTTGGACTTGCGATCTGCCGAGCCATTATCCGAGCCCACGGGGGCGACATCACAGCCATGAACCGGAGCGAGAAGAGTGGTCTTATCTTTCGCGTCTGTCTGCCCGTGGAAGGTGATGCTCCCAATGGGAATTCAGAAGTTGATTCCGTGTCCCCCGAATGAAAGTGTGCCCATGTCAAACACAATCCTGATCATTGAAGATGAGGTATTGGCGTGACCAATGCTGCAGCGCACGCTCCTCTCGTCATTGTGATCGACGATGAAATTGCCATTCGGCGATTTTTGCGGGCGTCTCTGACCGACGAAGGCTATCGTGTCAGCGAGGCCGAGACGGCTCGCCAAGGACTGCGAATGTGATTACAGGAATCCCCCGCTGCAGTCTTGCTGGATCTGGGACTTCCGGATCGCGAAGGACGGGAATTAATCACGGAAGTCAGAGGCTGGTCCAGCATTCCAATTATTGTCCTGTCCGCGCGAGATCAGGAGCGTGAGAAGGTTGCCGCGCTGGACGCAGGTGCGGACGACTACATCACCAAGCCGTTCCACGTCGGAGAATTGCTGGCCCGTCTGAGAGCAGCCTTGAGACGATCAGGAACAATGTCAGGAGGCACCGATGCACGACAGCAGTTCAGCTACTCTGCAGGTCGATTCCGAATGGACCTTTCTGCTCGCCGCGTATTCCGGGACGATCAGGAGATTCACCGGACAAAACTCGAATACGATTTGCTGGCCGCCATGGTCAAGAACTCGGGAAAAGTCCTTACACATAAATACCTTTTGAAAGAAGTCTGGGGGCCGCTGAACGTCCACGAAACTCACTACCTTCGTGTCTTCGTCGCGACTCTCAGGAAAAAGATCGAGTCAGACCCGGCTCGCCCAAAACTTATTCTGACCGAGCAGGGAGTGGGATATCGTTTCGCGGATCCCGATGAATGATTTATAGGCTGGCACGAAATCACCCAAACTGATTCAAAAATGCCACTGACTTACCTTCAAGCTCCAGGATCTGCGCCAAATCGCCCTTCCCGACTGCTGGCAATGAGTTGAAAAGCATGCGCAACTTGCCTTAACTCACGCCTAAACATCGTTATGCTGCGTTGAATTCAACATTGTGCGATGGCACAGGTGTTCAGGTTCGCAGAGAGTCAGTCATGCTTTGCTGCCAACAGAATCCCCCTTCAAAGGTTCCCTCCGAATGTCCTCACCCTCCGCACCTCGTCTCACTGGCGTCCAGTGGCTTGTCTGCACGATTGCCGCCATTGGTTTCGCATTCGACATCTACGAACTGCTGATGCTGCCGCTGATTATCAAGCCAGCCGTTGCATCGCTTAGCGCGCCAATCATCGAGCAATTGATCAAAGACGGAATGACACGGCCGGAAGCCATGGCACTCTGGCTGCCGGGTGGTAAGGAATATGTAGCGTGGGCTCGAACATTGTTCTTCGTGCCAGCCCTTGTGGGCGGAGTCTTCGGACTCTGGGGCGGCTGGCTGACAGACCGACTGGGACGCCGCCGCGTGCTGACATTCAGTATCTTGCTGTACGCTTTCGGAGCCTTCTCGGCTGGCTTTGTGACATCCCTTTCTGCCCTGCTAGTGTGTCGATGTTGCGTCTTTGTTGGAGTCTGTGTGGAATTCGTCGCTGCGGTCGCGTGGCTGGCTGAGCTGTTCCCGATTCATCAGCAGCGAGAAAGAGTGCTCGGGTGGACTCAGGCATTCTCATCGCTCGGCGGGCTGATGGTGGCAGGAATGAACATTCTGGCCGGGACACTGGCGTCCAGTCTGCCGGAGATCGCCGGCGGACACGAAGCATGGCGATACACTCTGATTTCCGGGGTGATCCCGGCGCTGCCCTTGCTGCTGATTCGCCCGTTCCTGCCGGAATCACCCGAATGGCAGAAAAAGAAAGATGCGGGCACTCTGAAGCGTCCGTCGATTGCCGAGCTCTTCAGCCCAGCACTGCGCAAAACGACAATCGTGACGACGTTGATCTTTGCAGCCAGCTATGGCCTGGCATTTGGAGCTATTCAACAGTTGCCTCAAATCATCGGTGCCCGTGCATTGGGCTCTCCCGCCGAGTCCGGCCATAAAGAGATAATCGCGGCCGCCAAGGCAAAAATTGGCGAGCCCGGTGGGACGAACGCTAAGACCGGGAAACCGGAATACACGCCGAAACAAAAAATGGACGCTGGCAATGAGAGCGATGCCGTCGTCGCCGGAGTCACGTTATGGCAGGAAATGGGCGGTTTATTGGGACGTGCCCTGCTGGCCATTCTGGCCATCAGGATCGTCAGTCGCCGGAATCTGTTCCGCGTATTCCAGATTCCGTCATTGTTTGTCGTGCCGGCGCTGTTCGTCTGGATTAGCAGTGCGTTACAGACGGATTCGCTAATGATGATCAAGATCGGAATCTTTGTTGCCGGCGTACTGGTTGTTGGTCAGTTCAGCTTCTGGGGCAACTACATCCCGCTGGTCTTTCCGGTCCATCTGCGCGGTACCGGTGAGAGTTTTGCCGCCAATATCGGGGGTCGTATTATCGGGACGGCTGCGGCGTATCTGACAATCACGTTTTCTGCATCCATCACGCCGGACCCAGCCCGGATCGCGTTTGTCGGTGCCTGTGTTGCGGGGGCTTATGCCGTCGTGGGTACAATTCTGACTGGCATGTTGCCGGAGCCCACACTTGCTGACGAGTCCAGCGATTCCTGAGTACATGTGTTTTAAGCGTACCTGATTTGTCTCTGCTTACTGAAAGTTCTCAAATGTCTGATGTCAAAGTGCTTGTGAAAGACAACGGCCCGCTACTAGTGACAGGGCCGATTACTGTGACCGATGCCGCTGGCAATGTGTTTGATCTCAAAGGCAAAGAAACATTTGCGCTGTGCCGCTGTGGTGCATCTGCCATCCGCCCTTTTTGTGACGGTGCCCATAAGACTTGTGGATTCCAGGCCGCAGAACGAGCGATCACCGGGTGATCCGGGAAAAACGCTTTCTCTTATGCCGTTTTTACTCGGCCCCGATTAAGAAGCAGCTGGATTCGTGAAAATTCAGTGACTGGTCGCCCATTCACGCCGAAGTCTCACGACTTCGGCTAGTGCGCCTGTCAAATTTTGATTTTGGGGTAGGCCGAACCAAGCGTAGCGCAGTTCCGGCAGGTGTCTGGCAATTGCCGGAACTGCGCTTGGTCCGGCCTACAGACTGAACCCAAATTCTTACTCCTGACGACGCACTCCAACGAATTGTCTCACGCCGCACCTTGCATTGCATGTTCCACGAATCCGCAGAAAGTTGCTCCGATGAAATCTGCCCTGTTCCGCCGCAAGGCATGGCTGCAACAGATGATGCTCTGCATCGTCATGTTCGCGC
The DNA here is from genome assembly GCA_947476295.1 of Planctomycetaceae bacterium. Taxonomy (GTDB): domain Bacteria; phylum Planctomycetota; class Planctomycetia; order Planctomycetales; family Planctomycetaceae; genus SXXK01. Next base: position 4,950 of record CANJQC010000041.1, read on the forward strand.
ATGTCCCGGTCTTCGCGCAGGACAAGGAAAAAGTTGATCAACCATCTGCCGCAGAACTGAAGCCGATCCAGGAGCAGAACGACAGACTGCGTGCAGCGATTGATGCCCTGCGGGGAAATCAGGCACTGCAGACTCGCGATGGGCAGGCACTGCTGGCGGACGTCGCTGTCTTCGAAAAAGCTGCCTCATGGATGCTTCGCTTCGAAGAATTCCCGAAGGCTGATTGCATCGATCATCTCCGCAAGGTTCTCGAAAAAGGCATTACCCGTGCCGAGATGCTGCAACAGGGAACGGCCGACTGGCAACTGCAGCCAGGCATCACGGTTCGTGGATACCTCAGTGCCGTTGACGGCAGTGTGCAGCCTTACGCGATCACTCTGCCAGAGGGCGTCAAACCAAAAGAAGCACACCGCTGGCCGCTGCATATTGTGCTGCATGGCCGTGCAGATCAAATGAACGAGGTAAATTTCATTCATCGCATGGATGGGAAACCGCTCTCGAAGAAGGACGACCAGCCTCAACAGAACTGGATTCAACTGGATGTCTATGGACGCGGCAACAATGCCTATCGCTGGGCGGGCGAAACGGATGTGTTCGAAGCCATGGCCGATGTGCAGCGGCGATTCCGCATCGACGAAGATCGGATCACGCTGCACGGATTTTCGATGGGCGGTGCCGGAGCGTGGCATCTGGGAATGCACTATCCTTCAATGTGGTCATCGGTGGGCCCCGGAGCAGGCTTTGTAGATTATTATCGCTACCAAAAGAAGGATCCGGACAAACCCGATCAGCGTCTGCCCGAACCGCAGCACACAACCTTAGGTATCTACGATTCGATCGACTATGCGTTGAATGCGTTCAACGTACCGGTCTGTACCTACGGAGGTGAAAACGATCCGCAGTTGCTGGCAGGAGCCAGTATGACGGAAGCCGCGAAGCAGCTGAATGTCCCGATCAGGCTGATTGTCGGGCCGAAAATGGGTCATGCGTTCGATCCCGAAAGCCAGAAGCAGTTCATGGCGTTTCATCTGGAGAATTCCGCGAATGGAAAACCACGCTTCGGTGAGCGAAAGCATATTCGTTTTACGATGCGTTCACTGCGATACAACAATTGTGACTGGGTGACGATTGAAGAAGTCGATACCGTCTATGAACCGTCGGTTGTGGAAGCAATAGTCAACGACCATGGTGATGTGGAGATCACAACCACCAACGTGAGGGCTCTGCGATTGGTTCGCGACGTCGGGACCGACGCGATTATCGATGGAACGGTTCTGGAATGTCGTCCCGCAGCTGCCGGACTGCTGCCGGATGTCTTCTTCGTTAAGACGGAGGCTGAATGGCAGGTCCTGGGGTACGAAGAATCGCGAGGCTTCAGCAGCAATCCCGAGCGTCACAAACGCCATGGACTGCAGGGGCCGATCGATGACGCATTTATGAGTTCTTTCGTCTGTGTCCGTGGAACAGGCAAGCCGTGGAATGAAAACGCCCAGCAATGGGCCAACTGGACGCTGGATCGGTTTTCGAAGGAATTCGCTCAGTGGATGCGCGGCGACGTTCGCATCGTCGATGATTCTGCAGTGGACGATAAATTGCTGGCAACCAATCATTTGATTCTCTTCGGAGATCCAGGTTCCAATGCCGTGTTGAAGAAAATCCTCAGAGATCTGCCGCTCGATTGGACGAAAGAACGCATTCGCATCGACAAGGAGCAATGGGTATCCGCTGATCACGGTTTGAGTCTGATCTTTCCGAATCCGCTGAATCCCTCCAAGTACGTCGTCATCAATTCCGGACACACGTTTCACGAAAAGGAATTCCGTTCCACGAACGCCAACCTGTTCCCGCGCCTGGGCGAGATCGCTGTGCAGAAATTTGCGGCAGGAGAGTCCGGTGGATTCGAGGAGCAAACCGTCTGGGCGGATATATTCGACGCAAATTGGCAACTGGATGCGACGCCATGAGTGAATTCACGCATTTTTCTCCCGACGGCGCAAGTCACATGGTTGATGTGGGCGAAAAGGCGGTGACACGCCGCACAGCGCGCGCCGAGGGAATGGTGTTAATGCAGCCCGAGACTTTGCGGTTAGTCCGAAACCGTAGTTTATCGAAAGGAGATGTCCTAGAAGTGGCTCGGCTGGCGGGAATCATGGCCACCAAACGCACGGCCGATCTGATTCCTCTGTGTCACGCCCTTCCGCTCGAAAAAGCGGATATTCAATATTCGTTTCCGACGGAAGATAGTGTGCGGGTGGAGGTGTGCGTTTCCACAGAAGCGAAAACCGGTGTCGAAATGGAAGCTCTGACGGCAGTCAGCGTGACGTGTTTGACGATCTATGATATGTGCAAGTCAGTCGATCGAGGAATGGAAATCAACAGCATTCGCCTACTGGAAAAGACCGGCGGACGCTCGGGACACTTTGTCAGAAACTCGTAGGACAAAAAACTGATGTCTGTAGTCGTGGCAAATCGCGACGAACTCAAGCAACGGATTCAGCAGCTTCTCGCTACCGACCTCGTCTCCGTCAATGCGTTGTTGAATCGACAGTTTCGCAATCCGAACATGTTCGTTCACGATGTTGCACAGCATGTCGGCCGATTCCAGGGCAAGCAGATTCGTCCGATCCTCACGCTTCTGAGTGCCCAGTTATTCTGCCCAGACTCCGCTGCACGCGACAACGTGCATCGACTGGCCGCAGTCGTGGAAATGATCCACACGGCAACACTGGTTCATGACGACGTCATTGATGACGCCAGCCTGCGGCGCCACGTTTCAACAGTGCATCGGCGCTGGAATACGGAAACCAGTGTTCTGTTCGGAGACTACCTGTTTTCGAAAGCCTTTCACCTGGCAGCAACAACCGGAGATGCTGAAGCCTGCCGCCTGATTGGTCTGGCGACAGATCGCACCTGTGAAGGGGAACTCAATCAGATCGCCGCACGGCTGGAACAGTCCATGTCTGAACGCGACTACTTTCGAGTGATCGGCGGCAAGACTGGCCATCTGTTTGCCGTGAGTTGCCTGCTGGGATCTCGCACCGCTGGCGGATCAATTGCTCACCAGGCGCAGTTGAAGCAGTTTGGAATGCGGATTGGTCTGGCCTTCCAGATTGCCGACGATGTGCTTGACCTTACGGAGACCACCGAGAAGACCGGCAAAGATGCGTCGAACGATTTAAGCAATCATCGCTTGACACTCCCGCTCATCCGAGCTCTCAGACTGGGTACCGATCATGAACAGCAACGGCTGCATGACCTGCTGACATCCAGTGACGCCGATGATCAGGCTCGATTGCTCGACGAACGAATCGTTCGTCGGGGGGTGGAGTCAGCCCAGTCCACCGCTGAACACTTCGTCAGACGTGCCCTGCGAAACCTGGAATCGCTGCCACCCTGCCCCGCTCGCGAAATTCTCGCAGGGATTGCACAATTTGCGATCCATCGTTCCGCATAGGTCGGAGTGGCCAACGATGCTCACGCCACTGTGTTCAGGCGAACCCAACTCCTTCGATCGCGCCGTCCTCTGACATTGCCAGATTTTGAGCTGACACGATTTTCGAGATCAGCAGCGGGCCGTACAAATGCGGAAACAAGTCTCCACCCCGCGAGGACTCCCACTTCAGGGCATTGCCAAGAGCATCAGCATCGATTGCTAGGAGCATCAGATCGGTCTGTCCGGCGTAGTATTTGCGAAAAGTACCTTCAAGCTGAGACGCCGCTGAAAAATGGATGAAACCGTCTTGCACGTCGTGCGGTGATCCAGTCCACGATTTGAGCAGTCGAATTTCTTCCCAGACAGCTTTCGAACAAATCTTGTAGATCAATTTTGACTCAGCCACGATTGTATTGCTCCGCCCTGGACCGAATGAGACGTTTATTGATGCTTTGTATACCTCGCGCAGGCTACATGAGATATTTCATGAAGTCGATTTTTGCGAGTTTCCGCTGCAACTGATGCGCGACGAGTGCTCAGACCAGGTCGGTGTACTGAATTTGTCCGTCAAGTTTTACGGGATGTTGAGAAAAAACCACAAAATGTGTGGTCGGGTGGCCACTCGTCGGTCTTTCTCCACCTCTGATGATGAGGAAATCAGCGACTCCTGGAGTTCGCAGCGACCGTTTGCCTGGGAGAGTGGTAGAGTGAAATGGTCGCGAGGTAACTCGCAGACATCATTTACCTGCATGCACTGTGATATCTTGGCGCGGGCTTCGCCCGCAACCCAATTGTGTCGTTGTAGAAGGCCCGGAGGGCAGGCACATCCACTGCCGGTGGCGTGAGCCACCGGAAACGAATATTCGTGCGAATTGAGGCCTAAAAGGCCGACACAACAAATCTGTTCACGAGGCGTCGTGCATACCTTTGTGCCGGCCTTTCAGGCCTTGATTTGTCTCATGGCATCAAACCGGGGCCTCACGACCCCGGCAGAGAATGTGTCTGCCCTCCGGGCCTGAATCGCAATCAGTTCTTTGGCATTGATTGACGAATCAAATGATCACGTCCCGACATTTCCACCGCTTCTGAATTCGCCATAAATCTTCTCAGAAAAACAATACTCTTAACGTTTGCAGAGCAGAGCCTTCCATGAACTCCGGCATCGTTCCGTCACGGAACTTCACAAATCCGATCGGTCTTCTGCTCCGCATGCTGACGTCGGGGCAGCGAGTTGCGTATTCGGCATTGATTCATGAGGCTATGAGACTGGTGTCGCGACCATTGAACCGTCTGCTTGCCGGTCGTGAACGACGACTACTCAAAACTGCTCCTTCAGACGTCGCGCCCGTGATTCTGGTCGTGGGTGCTCCTCGCAGTGGCACGACACTGGTCTATCAGACTTTGGCAAGATATCTGGATGTTACGTACTTCAGCAATCTGACGTCGCTGTTTCCGAATGCGCCGCTGGCGGGAACAAAGATGTTCCGCTGGTTGCCACGCCGACAGTCAGCAGACTTCAAAAACTTCTATGGTCAGACGGCTGGATTGAACGGTCCCAATGATGGCTTCAGTGTCTGGAATCATTGGTTAGGTGACGATCGCTATGTACCGCGTACGAACTTGTCGGCTGATGAACAACGTTCGCTGGGACAATTCTTTCGCGTCTGGTGTGCAGCATTCGGCAAACCGTTCCTTAACAAGAACAACCGCAATGCCGGATGTCTGAATCTGCTGTCCCAGGCGATTCCGCAGTCCAGCTTTGTCGTTGTCCGTCGCAATCCATTGCTGGTCGCTCAGTCACTCATCAAAGCGCGACAGCAGGTTCAGGGCGATAAATCGGTAGGCTGGGGACTGCACAGCCATTCTTCGGATATGACTGGCGATCCGCTGGCGTACGTTGATGATGTCTGTGATCAGGTACTGCAGATTGAAGCGGAACTCGATGCGCAGTTGGGACATATTCCGCCGAGCCGAATTGTCGAATTCACGTACGAAGGCTTCTGTGAAGCACCGGATGCGACGCTCCGCTGGATCGCGTCGCGCATCTCCGGCGTACAGCTCAAGGATGACCTGGTGCAATCTGAACTGCGTCCGTTTGAAGTATCGGCCACGCTGACCTTGTCGGAAATTGAAAAGGGACGGCTGCTGTCACGATTGCAGGCAGCAAGGATGGCGAAAGCAGTTGCCAATATTTAGCCTCAACCCAGATTCCGCAAAGGGCTGCCTTCGCTGAGAGGATGACGAAGGCCCTGATTGGTCGAAACGTATTCCTGAGTGTGATCCACACCCAGATGGTACAAAATAGTGGCCGACAAATCGGCTGGCGAGACCGGGCTGTCGGTCACAAAGCCAGCGTGTCGATCCGTGCTGCCGTAGACCTGTCCTCCTCGCACTCCACCGCCCGCCAGCAGAGCGGTGAACGCATGAGGCCAGTGGTCGCGGCCGGATTTCTTTGTGTTTGAACTTTGAGTGAACTGACCCAGTTTCGGAGTGCGGCCAAACTCACCGATCGCCACGACAAGAGTTGTCTCCAGCAGGCCATGATCATCCAAATCCTGCAGGAACGCAGGAAATGCCTGATCGAACATCGGGCAAAGCAGGGTCTTGAGTTTGTCGAAATTATCTTTGTGAGTATCCCAGCACGTGTCGGTGCCGGAAATCTTTGTTTCATCTTCCCAGTTGACGGTGACAAGCGACACTCCCGCCTCAATCATTCTCCGCGCCATCAGCAGACTCTGTCCCACAGACGTGCGGCCGTAGGCGTCACGCAGCGTTATCGATTCCCGCTCCAGATCCAGAATCTCGCCCGCCCTGTGTTGCAGCAGCGAAAATGCTCGATCACGATGCCGATCGATGTCGGTGACCAGTTTTCTGGAGTACACCTGCTGTGGATCGCGAGATTGCAGATTGTCTGACAGGCGTCGTCGATTCTCAATCCGCGACAGAGGGACGGTATCGTACAACGCCAGTCCATCGACCTGAAACTCACTGTCGCCCGAGCCTTGTATCAGCATCGCATCGTGACGTTCTCCCATCCGTCCTCCCGTCTGACCAGCGATACGAGCAGACTGACCCGGAAACTGCAGATACCACGGTAACACGACTGAAGGCGGCAATCCCGTTTGTGAATTGCCATACCGCATCGTCATTGCGCTGAGCGATGGCCAGTCTTCCGGAGTGGCCTGATCGGTGATCGGTGCCGAATGATAAGGCCGACCACTGAAGACTTCACTGCAGGCTGGACCGTGAACGTTCATCTTGTGCTGCATGGAACGCACCAGGCAGACCTTGTCCATCTGCTGCGCCAGCTTCGGCAGATGCTCACAGATCTCAATCCCGGGGACCTTCGTTGCGACCGGCTGAAATTCGCCACGAATCTCCGCCGATGCATCTGGCTTCATGTCCCAAAGATCGATCTGACTGGGCCCGCCAAACAGAAACAAAAACACGCACGAGTTCTTCCGTCGCTGCGTCGCGCCCGCGTCAGCCTCAGTACCCGCTCGCAACCTCGACAACTGCGCGGACGTCAACCCCAGCGCGCTTAATCCACCGACATGTAACAGTTGCCGCCGCGAAAAAATGCCGCGATGTGGCAGCCTCCTTCCGAAAGAATTAAGCATGACACCAGCTCCTGTGACAGAATGCGAGGTAATCGTGACGACATTGAACCATCAGATTCCATTCGTTTCAATGCTGCGGAAGGCAGGAATCCGAATCAAACTCCTCAGTCCTCTCCGAGACTTGCACCACTTTCACCAACATGGGCTCGATGGCGGACGTAGATCATGACTGGCAGAGATGTGATTCCATCCACGTTGGATTTTAGATGAAACAAGCGGCTGGTTTCAGGAACCCAGTCGGCGGTTGTGATGAAGAATTCGCGTTCGGTTTGACCGCTGAGCAGCATCAGGCCGTTGAGTCCGATATTGTCCACAAACACACCGTGCGGCATGTTTCGCCCGGAGTCTTCGTTGCCAAATTTGACCAGATCGTCGTGATTGCTGCGCTCCACTTTCAGAAACGCACGAACTGTTTCGCCCGCCCAGACTGTCAGTTCGGGGGTCTGTTCAGTGGCGCCTGCTGCCAGTTGTTCGGCTGACAAAATTCGCACGATTACCTTCGGTGCTTCACCGATCTTCAACGCCTTTAATCCGCCAGCCTCGTGAATCACGTCGCGTCCAGCGATTGTTGCCTTCGCCGTAAATCGAATCTCCTTCACGGCGTCTTCTGTTGGCGCAACGACGTCCTTATCGGCGATGAGAATGCCGAATGCCTGCAACTGTTCGTGCTGAATTTCAAGCGGCCCTGAAAATGAAATTCCTGCCGGCAGATTCTCCGCTGTAATCTCAATCGGACCGTCGTAGCCATCCAGGCGAGTTGCGGTGAAACTCAATTCGTACCCAACCTGCGGATGCAGCGTCACATCGTCTCCACCGATCGCGACTGAAAAATCCGGCTGTGGGCTTCGAACCAACAGTTGATACTTGAAATCGGCTCCTTGAAAATCCCGAGCATCGCGAATGCGCACCAGATAATTTCCATCGGCAGGTGGATCAAACATCAGTCGTGAATCGCTGCCCCACTGCCGGCATGAATCGTCATCATTTTCAAAATAGATGGGAAACTCCGGCAAGCCGGTCGCCGTGAGAACTTCATCCGGACGATGTGCTTCCACAATAAACGCCGGAGCCTGCAAAGCGTGTGCAGTCGGCGTGGTTGCAAAATACGTAAACCGTTTTCCAAAGCCGGGATACACGATGTAGCCCGAATCCGGGCCTCGCGGATACAGCCACAACTTGACGACTTCACCATCAGAATACAGATACTGATTCAGCTCCATTTCCTGCCAGTTGAACATTCGAAAATCACTGCTGGTGTCAGAATCTTTGCCGCGAAAAGTAAAATACGAATCCCGCACCGCCTGCAGTCGCGCCTGCAGCACTGAAGTGCCATCGACATTCAGGATGTCAATAAAGGAATCTAGGGCAGATTTATCCCGCGAAGCCTTCACTTCCACCATCAGTGGTTCGCCTTTTTTCGCATGAAACTGAAACACATCCTGATCCGGGCCGTCAGTCTCCGCAGCGATTATTCCGCTGATCGTCACTGGAATGGAGACCGTCTGCGGCGTTGCCAGTTCATTCGGTTCTGACTCGGTGACGGCAACAGGTTCCGCTGGGGCATCGAGTGGCAGAGTGCTCGTCATCGGGGCTTCCGCAAGTTCCGCAGCCGCCGTAGGAACCCCGGGGACCGGCACACGACGCAGCAACCCGTCCGTCGTCGCCACGATAAGTTCGCCGCCTTCCGGAGTAAATACAAAACAGGTGGCTCGGTCACCGCCGAAGTCAAGGGCATCGATTTCATGGACATGTTCAGCGTCCCAGATTTTCAAGACACCGCTGTCTTCCGCTGTTGCCAGATAACGCCCGTCATTTGACATCGCAAGCGACGTAATCACGCCTTCGTGTGCGAAGCGGGAAATGAGCAGTGGGTTGATCATCGGAATTCTTCTGGACACCAGGCTCCATTTGCGTATTCGATTATCGGCACCAGTGGCATATATTGCATTTCCCTCCGGACTAAATCGAACAGAATACTGTTCGGCCTGTGGCTGACTGAGCGTATCTAAGCGTTCGCCGGAAGCCACATGCCAGACCTTAATTGTTCCGTCGGCAGATGCACTTGCCAGCAGCGTCCCGTCCGGGCTGAATTCCAAATCAAAAATCGCACCATTATGACCGTTCATTTCGCGGATTATCGATCCTGATTCAGAATCGTGCATAAGAATACGTCGGTCATAACCCGCTGTCGCAACAACTTTCTGATCGGGAGACCACACCGCTGCATAAGCCACATCATTATGCCCGGCAAATTCCTGAACGAACTTTTGCTGTGCCAGATCCACTACGACAGCACGGCCTGAAAGTCCGGTAACGCCGGTTGCCAACAAGACACGCTTGCCGTCTGCTGAAAACTGAACGTCGTTGACCTTACCGTCATCCACAGGGATCCGTGCAGACACTTCATTCGTGCCGGTTGACTGAATCTCCACCGACTTGTATCGTCCGACAATAAGACGCGAGCCGTCGTGCGAAATAGCCATTGAAAGCACAGGATTTCGCACAAACTCCGCAGACACTTTCACGTCCGGCAATTCTGCCATCACTGCCGCGCGGCTGTCGAATTCGGCACCTTCTTCAAGCCACTTCTGCATCACTTTCAGATCCTCAGCCGTAAGCTGCGGCTGATCGGCGGGCGGCATATGGTCGTCATTGTTTGAGATCAGGACTCTCCATAATCGCGAATCCTTTGGCATCTCTACATTCAGGATCCTGCCTTGTTCGCTACCTCGCAGAATATCGTCGGCCGCCTGCAGCGACAGACCTTGTTCTGCGTCAATCCGATTGTGGCAACCAAGACAGTACGTTTGTAATACCGGGGCTATCTGACGGCGATAAGAAACCTTTTCATCAGCCTGAGCGTAATGCGGCGCAGGCAGGACAAATGATAGAAAGCAGATCATACGTAAGGTCATAGTTTTAGATCGCATTACGAGCATCCATTCTTAAATGTACGAGCGATGAATGTTTGCAACCACAAGAAGATCCAAAGAAATGCGGCATGCGGTGATTGAAAGCAGCGGATCGGAGTGATACTACGCATACTAATGAAGTGTCGTTCAGAACGCTTGCGAGAATCGGTCCTTGTTCTGAAACGACAGAATGACTCACTTTGTTTTAGTCTAATGAGGATAAATCGCGATGGCAAAACGAGCCGGTGCGGGGAAAAATGGAATTGTTGTCGCTCAGGAAATCCGAGCGATGATCGAAGCGAACAAAGGCATTAAGGGCCCGGAGGTAATGGCTGCGTTGAGGGAGAAGTTTCCCAAAGAGTCATTCAATGACAAAAGTTGCCAGGTCTCCTATGCCAACATCCGAAGGAGTTTGGGTCTGTCGCGCACATTGAAGAAGAAGCCGAGCGTTCCTAGGAAGAAAGCAGGCCGACCTGTGGGCACTTGGCGTCAGGCCGCGGCGCCAACTGCAGACAGTGCTGTTAATATCGGTCTGCTTCAGGCGGCAAAAACACTGCTTCAGCATAGCAATGGCGATGCCGCAGTGGCAGCACAGGCACTCAAGCAGGTCGCGTCTCTGCAGATGGACTAAATGTCGTGAATGTCTGTCACCAACGATGCACAGGTTTAAAATCATAAAGGCTTCCGATATTTTCGGAAGCCATTTTGGTGCGCACGCCGGTCCTGGAAGTTGAACGAACCCAAGGAAAGCAGCTGCATGGCAATGCAAAAGCGCATCGGAAGCTCGCTGCAACAGAGAAGAAGTCCGCATCTCGCGGAAAGTCTCCGGTCTCAATCGGAAGTTATCTGAGCCAGCGACTGCAGGATGTCTGAGTTGACAGAATCGCGTAGACAACAACAAACATCAGTACGTTGAATGTCAACAGCGAACGGCAATACTGCTGCCAGCTCTGACCATTTCTCGTGCTGCTTCCCAACAGGACTCAATCCTCTCACCTATGACCGCGCGGAGTACATCTTCGGTTGACGGGGTTCCCGACATTGCAAATTCTGTGCAGGGTGCAGGGTTCGGCAAAATGCGCCGTGGGCGGGATTGCTGGACGCACGCTTGTCCGCTAGTGTTCCTCACCCAGTGCCTTGTCAAGACTTGATTTTGGCGTAGGCCGGACCAAGCGAAGCGCCGTTCCGGCAGGTGTCTGGCAATTGCCGGAACGGCGCTTCGCTTGGTCCGTCTACAGATTCCAACGATTTCGTTGTCTTGACAAAGCACGAGGTGCTTTTCAATTTGAAGATGTGACATGGACTCAGGTGACAAGGCGAATAAGATGACAGAACGAATTACAATCATCGGATCAGGCCCTGCAGGCTGGACGGCAGCGATATACGCGGCTCGCGCGGAACTAAAGCCCGTGGTCTACGAAGGCGCGTTCAATGAAGAAAATCGCCAGAAGGGCACGCTGCCGTTGGGACAATTGTCGCTCACGACCGAAGTGGAAAATTTCCCCGGCTTTCCATTCGGCGATATGACGGGCTACCTCGACACGTCAATTGAAGAGTCCAAACGCAAGTACATGGCACCGCATGGAAAGCACGGCGTCAGTGGTCCGGAACTCATGGAACTCATGCGCCAGCAAGCCATGAATTTCGGAACGCGCATTGTCACGGACGACATCGTCAATATCGACATGTCGCAGCGTCCGTTCGAACTCACGACACTCAGCGGCGACAAGTTCACATCGCACGCGATCATCATCGCCACCGGTGCCCGTGCGAATTATCTGGGACTGCCGTCCGAGGATCGCCTCAAGAACATGGGCGTCTCAGCCTGTGCCGTCTGTGATGGAGCTCTGCCGCGATTTCGCAACCATCCTGTGGTCGTCGTGGGCGGCGGCGACAGTGCGATGGAAGAAGCCAACTTTCTGACGAAGTTTGCGTCGGTCGTGTATATCATCCATCGTCGCGATGCATTTCGAGCCAGCAAGATCATGGCCGAACGAGTGCTTTCAAACCAAAAGATTCAGGTGAAGTGGAATTCGACGATTGATGAAGTTCTTGGCGACGAAAAAACGGGCGTGACAGGCGTGCGCCTTCGCAGCACAAAAGATGATTCAAAAACAGAAGACGTTGCTGCGACCGGCTACTTTGCAGCGATCGGTCACACGCCGAACACAGACTTCCTGAACGGACAGTTGACGACGAATGCCAAAGGCTACGTTGTGTGGACAACGCCTCAGCGAACTTACACCAGCGTGGAAGGCATTTTCGCTGCGGGTGACGTCGCTGACGATTACTACCGCCAGGCGATCACCGCGGCCGGCACCGGCTGCATGGCGGCTCTCGACGCCGAACGCTGGCTGGCCGCTCAGGGAATTGAATAGCCGCGAGACAGATTTGCTTTACGACTCATAATCTTACTCTTCATCATAATCTTACTCGATTCGCGGCCAGCGTCCGTGATACTCGACGGCTGCTTCAGCCATTGTCTTGAGACCGGATCGAGCCACTAACGAACGATACCGGAGACTACGGAAAAGCGACGAGGCGACAAATGTCGTCGAGGAGTGATGACGACGCTCCCCTGCGAGACGCTTGTGGTTGCTACTTCAGGCGGCGCTGCGGGAAATGGGCGGTTGATTGGATACCGCCTGTTGCGTCGTGATAAAGTCTGCCACCAGCGAACAGATACGGCGAATGTTGTGACTGCCTAGGCCATTTGACAATGGCAAGCCGATGATCTGCAGCGTCAGGCCATATGTGTTTCGCAACGGATTTGAGTCTGCTTCTTCAGGAAACGGAAACAGGACCGCCGTATCAATTCCCTTAAGCCAGAGATATTGTCTAAGGGAATCTCGCAGTGAAGGGTGAACGCGAAGGCAGAAGTGACTCATGGCATCATTGCTGTCCGGCAGCAGGGTTAACCAGCCTGGTTTTCCGGGTGCGGCATCATGCGTCAAATGATCCAATTCTGCTCTGTAGATATTGCTGTACTCGATGCGATCATGAGTGAAGGATACAGACCGCGTCAAGTTTTCATTGGCAAGTTTTAGGTGAAAAGCGGTCGGTGCTTGCCACCATTCCGGTGTCAGCAATTCCAGTTGGGCTGACTTCCGGTTGCTGTTGCTGGCAGAGACTAGAGATCGACTTTCAACAGTCCGGCGGGAAAGTTTGTACAGCCATGACGCATGCGCGAGCGTTCGAAGCCAGATCTTGGAGACATGGCGTAGTTCGGCCACCGTCGAGTTCCTGCGCATATCCTGATACCGCTGCTCTCGCAGCCAATCCGCCATCCTGGCGTCTTTGGTAAATGCCATGCCACCCCATCCGGCATACAAAGATTTCCCTAGACCAAAACTAATCAGTGCGACGTCACGGTCGATGAGTCGCTGCATATCCCCGGGCGTGGGGATGCACATGGCCATGTCGAAGATCCGCAGAGTTGCATTGCGCAGCAAATTGCGTTTCTCGGGATGGATATAGCGATAACCAAATACTTCCGAAAGTACGGTTCCGTATCCCGTTGTACTACGGTGGCCATCTGTGGACGCTGCTGGATGTGGCAGACAATCGAGCGTCGAAGACTGTTGCAGAAATCCCCTGTCCATCAACGGGTCATTTTCATTGCAGTCCACCAATATCATTTTACGTCCGGATCGACGGATGGCCTGATGCACCACTTTGCATGTAAAAGCGGGACAATAGACTCGATCCTCAACACCCAGTCCAAAGTTGATGGCCTGCCAAATTCCGTATCGAGCCGATGGAAGCCATATCGCATGCGGCACATTAAGTTTGTCTGCGTAATCCTGCTCGAGCTGTTCGACCCGGTGAGGGCCAAGACCTGGCATCACGGACTTGATAAGTGCAGCGATTCCAAAAGGTGGGCGATGTCGCGGAATCATGCGTTCGGTTTTCTGGCATAAATCATCGCTCCCGGAGCCAGATGGCACCGAAGCATTTTCCACGAAAGTTGGCCAATCGCGAACAGCGATCGAACAGCGATTGACGATTCATCACTGTGCTGCGCGTCTCGCGGTACGACACTCTCGATGCTGAATCCGCAGGCTTCAATAGTATGCAGCAGACTTTTTAGCGGCATACAGAACCGATGATCAGTAACTGAACGCCGGATCAACAGCTTGCCGAATTTCGGCGCGATTGGTCGAATTGCCCGACCGATCGAGACAAAGTGTGACTTCGTAATGACTCGCATAACCAGCAATCCTCCAGGCCTGATCAATCTCCAGGCTGCAGCGAGTTCAGCTGGCTGGTTTGGCCAGTAAATGTGGGCATCCAGAACAGTTAGCACATCGACGGGATTCTGCTCGGAAAACAGATGGCAATTTTCTAGGGATTCGCATTCTTCTGCGGCAAACCCCTGTTGCTTAACATAGTCTACGGCTTCCGGGACGATATCAACGCCCGATCCATCGTAACCCTGTCTGCGAGCTTCCAGCAGAAATCCGCCAAATGAACAACCCACGTCAAGAATTGTTTTTGCATCAGAAGCATGTTTATTGATGCCAGCCAGCGTTGCATTAAACATTCGCTTCTTGAAGTCGTTCAATCGAACGCCTGCCCGCAGTTGCCCCCAGGGCATTTGAACCGTATGGGCCGCCTCTATTGCACAATCGTACTCGCCAATCAGGTGGTACGCCCCACAGTCGCCACACTTAGCCCATGATGATTCGCCTCGGGGAGAGGCAACCTGCAGTCGTGTGGTGTTTTGTTTTCCGGGGCGACCACATGCCGGGCAAGCTGCAAATTTTTCAGCGACTAATTGTGGTTGTTGTTTTCTTGTAAAAACCGGTGGCGAACCAGAGTTCTTCGACGCTACGTTTACAGACATGGCAGCCTCCATTCTGGGGATGAGTAAGTGTCTTTAAAGGGAAGAAGGGGTTGCTTCCCATGAACGCTCAACCCTTTCAATGATGTTTCTGGAGCCTTCCGTGTCTTTCGGCGATGCCTGCCGGAAAGTTTCTCGGCTTCTGCAAATCCTGTCAATATCTCATCATTGCACCCGGCCTGCCGGCCTGTCTGGCGGAAAAAACCTCCGACGCCAGTTAATTGGCAGCATCTTAACGGATCGAGATCTAGTCGAACAGGTAACTCACCGACTCATTGCGATGGACGCGGCGAATGGCTTCGCCAAGGAGTTCCGCGACGGAAACAACCGTCAGGTTGGACAGTCGGTGTTGCTGGCTGATCGGGCAGGTGTTGGTAACGACCAGGCCATCAATGCCGGAACGTTCCAGACGTTCAACAGCCGGACCGCACAGAACAGCATGCGTGGCACCAAGATAAATTTTCTTAGCACCGTGGGCTCGAACGACTTCCACCGCTCCGCAGATTGAACCGGCGGTTGTGATCATGTCATCAAAGATCAACGCGGTCTTGCCCTTGATCGGTCCGCCAATCAAATTGGCTTGTCGAGTTTCAAGCGCATTCGCGCGACGCTTATCCACGATTGCCAGTGAGCCACCAAGATGCTCCAAATGCTGCAGCGCGCGTTTGATGCTGCCCTCGTCCGGACTGATGATGACCAGATCTTCCTGTGGAATCCCCAGTGATGAAAAGTGTTTGTCCAGAATCGGAGCGGCATAAAGATGATCCACGGGAACATCAAAAAAGCCCTGAATCTGAGCGGCATGAAGGTCCATTGTGAGGACTCGGTGCGCACCGGCTTCCACAATCAGATTCGCGATCAGTTTCGATGTGATCGGAACGCGTCCCGAATCCTTGCGGTCCTGACGGGCATAACCGAAGTACGGAATCACTGCCGTGATCCGCGCAGCACTGGCTCGCCGACAGGCATCGATGAGGACCAGCAATTCGACGAGGTTTTCGTTGACCGGAGGGCAGGTCGGCTGAATCAGAAACACATCGCAACCGCGAATGTTTTGATTCAGTTTGACGCTGATCTCACCGTCAGGAAAATTCCCGACGTCAACGTGCCCGAGGCTGATACCCAGATAATTTGTGATCTCGCGGGCCAGATCCGGATTGGCTCGACCGCTAAGAATTGTCAGGTGCTCGTACATGCGCATAGGATGGCAAAATGGGCACTCGGGGCGTCGGAAAGCTGATTCATCGAAGTCTTATTGAAGGACAAATCTGGGAAATCTTCAGAATCAGCGACGAATTCAAATGCTGACAGGTCGCAGCCCCTGAGTCAATCCGCGCAGGTTGCGTTGGACAGAGAAACTCGAGAGTGCATAGAAATTGCCGGACTAGACGTAAGAGACGGTCCAACCGGAGTCGCTGTTATTCGCTGTTCGAAGACATGATGAACGTCGCACTGCTCGGAACGCGCTCGGTCACGATAAACAGCAGAATACTCAAGGATTTCAACATTTTCCGTCTGTTCGACGACCTTGAACGCCACGGCGTGCGGTTCAATGCCGTGCGGAGCCAGCGTCATTTCGTCCGGATATTTTTCCTCGGCAATTGTGGGGAAGTTGATGTTCCAAAAATGTCCAATTGGCAACCTATACTCGGGTTCCATGATCCGGCGAAGGACGCGGGTGACGTGAATTGACAAAATACCCCAGTCCACAGGAAAACGGCTGTTCAGCAGGCGGGACAGGGCAATCGCAGGCACTCCGAGCAACGCGGCTTCACGAGCGGCCGCTGCGGTCCCCGAATAAAAGAGATCGACTCCCAAATTGGCACCGGGATTGATACCAGCGACGACAAAATCAGGCGGCGATTTCAGCACATGCCGCATCCCGACGCGGATACAATCTGCCGGCGTGGAATGCACGATGTGGATTTCGCCAAATGGTTCGACCTGGCGACGTTCGACTCGAATCGCATTTTTTGTATCGACTGCGTGGCCCTTGGAACTGTGACATGTCGCAGGAGCCACGACAACAACCTCACCCAATGGCAGCAGTGCATTGTACAAAGCGGCAAGCCCGGGAGTGTCAAATCCATCGTCGTTAGTGATCAGAAATTGCACGGTAAGTATGCCTTAATGCGGATCGTGGTTTATGACTGGCTCGTGAATTAGTGTTGCAGTATACGAAAAGTGCGTGCTTAGGGCCTGCGCGAAAATAACTTTTACAAGTTCTTGAATGCTGCACTGATCGCTGAGGTTAGCAATTCCGGTGTGCGGCAATTTGTGCGGAGAGTCGCAACTCCAGCGTGGCGCTGCTAGCATTTTTGGAGATTCTGCAAGCTTTTCTTGCCCGAAAGTCGTTCCAATGATTTCGCTTCCTTCTCCCGTAGCGCGCCGAACGTTTTTACGAAACTCGGGCGTCAGTCTAGGTTCGATGGCCCTGACCTCTCTGCTGGCTCGACAAAGTCATGCAGCGCAGGGCGCGACGGTGCCCCACTGGAACGGGATTCTCAAGCCCCCGCATTTTGAACCGCGAGCCAGGCGGATTATATGGCTCTACATGGCCGGTGGCATGACACACATCGACACCTTCGATAACAAACCGAAGCTGACCGAACTGCATGGCAAGGAAATGCCGGAATCTGTAACGAAGGGCCAGCAGATCGCTCAACTTCAGGGTCAGAAGCTCAACTGCTTCGCGCCACAGCATCCCTTCAAACTATGGGGGCAGTCGGGGCAATCCATCGCCGAAATCTGGCCGATGCTAGGCGAAAAATGCGCCGACGATATCTGTATTGTGCGATCGATGCACACCGATGCAATCAATCATGATCCGGCTCACACGTTTATGAACACCGGCACGATGATCGCCGGACGCCCGGCAATGGGTTCATGGCTCTTGTACGGCCTTGGGGCAGAATCCGAAAGCCTGCCTGGCTTTGTTGTGATGGTATCGACCGGGAAGTTTGGTCAGAAGCAGCCTATCGCGGCTAGACAATGGCATTCGGGGTTTCTGCCCGGCCAGTTTCAGGGTGTGGAATTTCGCGGCACGGGCGATCCTGTACTTTACGTGGGGAATCCTAAAGGTGTTACGCAGCAGCAGCAACGAGACGTCGTCGATGCCGTCCAGAAACTGAATGGCCTCGCCAACAATCGTTACGAAGATCCGGAAATCGCGACTCGCATCAGTCAGTACGAACTTGCGTTTCGGATGCAGTCGAGCGTACCGGATCTGATGGACGTCAGCAACGAGCCGGATCATGTCTTTGACTTGTACGGCACAAAGGGCGGCGATGGTTCATTCGCGTCCAACTGTCTGCTCGCACGTCGCCTAGCTGAGCGCGGAACGCGATTCATTCAGCTGTATCATCGAGACTGGGACCATCACGGTTCCGTCAAAGACCATTCCGCAGGCACGGCAAAAGAAGTCGATCAGGGCGTCGCAGCACTCATCACTGATTTGAAGCAGCGCGACATGCTGAAGGACACAATTATCGTGTTCGGATCTGAATTCGGGCGAACTCCAATGGCGCAGGGAAATGGGCGAGACCATCATCTTGCAGGTTTCACGATGTGGTTTGCTGGCGGCGGCTTCAAAGCCGGCTTCAGCTACGGTGCCACAGACGAGCTGGGTTATCATGCCGTCGAAAATCGAGTCTCTGTGCATGACGTTCACGCCACGCTGCTGCACCAGATGGGCATCGATCACGCTCGGTTTACGTACAAATCCCAGGGTCTGGATTCAAAACTGACGGGTGTTGAAGAAGCGAATGTGATACAAGAACTTCTGGTATGAGTGTTCCTGACGTGGATTCGACCACACCGTTGACGTGGCAGCTGAACGTTTCATGTTATCCTAGGCGGTCCAGAGAGACAGCACAGCAGGCTATTCACCAATAGGAAGTTTTTCGGGATCGTGCCCCCTCACTGAGTTGTGAAAGTTCGCGCCTGTAGCTGCAATCCCTGTTCTGGACAAGCATGCTTCCCACCGACTGGCGTACTGATCAGGCAAGGTCTATGGCTTCGCATCATCTCCGATCTCCTTCTGCCGGCACATGCATCACGCCACCCCGTCTCTTGCTGTCGCTGGTCTTGCTGTTGATCTCGGCGCAAACATTGCGGCGATGAACCGGCCCCAGTTGCTCAACCCGAGCTGAACCTGCGGATGAATGCCGACACGATTGGGCTATGTGTTTCGAATCGCAGGGGTACGACCAAGGCGTTCGTGACCAATGAGGGCAAAGAAACTAAAACGGCGTTGATCGGATTATTTCGCCGGGGTCGAAACTGAGTTGTTCCGGCGGCATGCATCCGGATAAGGCTCAGAATACACTGGGCGAAGAACTGCAGCCTGACGAGGTCGATGTGCATGAACTTTACGACGCGATGTTCCAAAGAGGAAATTTGCCTCGGGGAAGTAGTCGTTCTGAAGATCAATTACCAGTAGTGCCTTCGTCACAGTCAGCCTCCTTTTAAGGTCTTTCGTCAGCAGGTCACTTGCCGGCACTCGTCCTTTCCCAAGTCCGCATTAACTTCGGCGATAGTAGCTAGAATTGTACACGGTAGCACCAACCGTAGCACCATTTTCAGCGAGCAAACTTTTGCGTAATGACCTCTTTTTTCCGAAAGTCCAATGAAATAGCCACGTTACAAGATTTGTAACGTGGCGACAAAATGGGGCCGCAGGGACTTGAACCCTGAACCAACGAATTATGAGTTCGCTGCTCTAACCGATTGAGCTACGGCCCCGTATTGATAGATCCAAATTCGAATTTTGGGACGAACAGCGTTACGAAATCCTGGCGAGCGATGTTT
The DNA here is from genome assembly GCA_947476295.1 of Planctomycetaceae bacterium. GTDB lineage: Bacteria > Planctomycetota > Planctomycetia > Planctomycetales > Planctomycetaceae > SXXK01. The sequence continues at coordinate 24,567 of CANJQC010000041.1, forward strand.
GAGTGGCCATTCTCTTCCTAGACGACACAGAAATCCTGCAAAAGGTGAGTGTCGCGATGAGGCAGTGACACGTTTCATTTCGGGACCTGCTTCCGGGGCGGAATATCTCAGAGTTCGCAACGATCTGCAAGTAGACAATTTTCAGAGTTTTTGGGCTGAGATTCGCACGGTGACGTTTCCCTCGTTTCTGTCGCGTTTCGACCAGTGATCGTTAATCTGGAGCCACAGGGTGCCGTCGATTGGTGATCGCAGGAGTTTTGTGGTGCCAATGGGGATGTGCCGCGTGCTTTGGGTGCCGTCGTTGGAGATGAGGACTGCAATGACTTCTCCCAGCGGGCGGCCACGGACGTAGTCGATTGTGATTCCGTCGGGTTCCGAGAACCACGGCTTGGTCGTTTCTTCGAGGACATAACGGCCTTTGCACTGGATCACGATTTCCTGCCCTGCGGTTAAAGACAACCCTGTAGAAGCCCATTGCTGATTCGCGGCCAGTACGAATTCAGTCGGTAACGGGACGTCGGGATTTGACATCTTTGGTTTCAGGAACTTAACGACCGGGAATCGCACGGCAGCGACATCTGCTTCCTCAAGCCCATCAAGATACAGTGGCCAGATTTGGTCCAGTTGCTTCCATATGGATTCCGGAACGTCGGCAATCGCATCTTGAAATTGCCGTCTCGTGCGGCAGACTGCAACAGCTGCGAAGTCGGGTTGCAGCTCCGGATGATGATTGATAAGCCAGACCAATGCCCACGCATTTGCATATTGTGAATCCTCCTGAAACGTCGTGTTCGGCGGATGCAACACAGTTTGGAGCGGCATGATGTCCGCCAGTTCGCCGTCTGGCGCGGGCTCCTGATTAAAGTGCCTCTGGATTTCTGCAATTCGATGCCAGCCTTCGAATCCCTCGACCGACGATGGAAGGATTCCGAACTCGCTCTTTGCGACGTCCGCGTTCAGTTGATGCGTCGCATAGTATTCGGCAATGCCTTCGGTATACCACAACGGCGGAATATCGAGCATTCCGTATTCGCACATCAGAAAGCAGTGGACAAATTCATGCAGCATCAAATGGCGTCGGTAGTAGTCTGCCGTCTGGTTGTTCATCCAGAACCGATAACCCAGATGCCGACCATGCCGTATCGGATACTGTTCCGACGGCAAGACACCGGCGCGTTCAAAACGGTCTCGAGCGTCCATCAGAAATCCGGTGACCTGAAACTTCGTCCCGGCAAGATCAGGAGCCAGCTTGCCCAAACGCTGTTCCAGTGTCGCGAACAACGCATCAGCCAGCGGCGGAAGATCTGCCACAGATTCCAACGGCAGATCGGTGACCAGAATCAGATGTTCCGATTCCACGATCTGCAGTCCCTCTGCAAGCAGTTCATCGCGATTCAGCATTGGTTGATCATCGGGCAAGCGAAACCGCTGCGGAAAGGCGGGCGCGACAACGTTAATATTTCCTGAGATATTCTCCTCCGTGTTCCCTGGAGGCGATAATTGCCCGATTGCTGGAGGCGACTGTAACGTTGTTGCAGGCGCTCCTGTGACGGAAGATGTTTTCTGGCCCGCCGCACCTCCGTCCGGGCCGTCATCTCTCGGTTCTGGAATGTCAGGAACTGTCAGGGGGGTTGGCGACGTACCGCCGCAGCCGATCAACGCACCAAGCAGCACCCCGCAAGTGGCGCCGACCGCCCATTGACGAATGGTATTTCCGTATCCTGCAGTCATAGTAAACGGCTTACTGGTCGGTGCCAATAAGGGGAACTGGTCCTGTTTTGTTAGCGTCGAGGCGTTTTTTCGGATGTGGCTTACTCAGCATGCGAGTCGGGAAGCGACATCGCCTGCATAGCTAGGTCGCTCCGCCGAACTATTCAGGCAGCGGCTTGCCCTTGGTCTCCGGCGCGAACGGTAGTGCCATCAGGCCGATCAGGAACACGGAGCACATGGCCACGCCAGCGTATCTCATCCCCATTCCGGCCTCATATCCGTTGGCTTCTGTGAAAACTTTGCTGGTCAACAACCCCAACGCAAAAGGGCCTGCTGCGGCAACATACCGACCGACGTTATAACAAAAGCTGATCCCGGTGGATCGCAGACGCGTCGGGAACAGTTCCGGGAAATAGATGGCATAGCCACCGAATAGAGCAAGCTGACAGAACCCCATCAGCGGAATCATCCAGAAGATCTCGTGGAACTGGTCGAGGTTCCAGAACACCAGAGCCGTACTCAGCATGGCAGCGACAAAGGACACTGCAAACGCCGGTTTTCGCCCGAAGATGCTGGTGAGGTGACTGTAGGCATAGATGCCGAGGAAGCCGCCGATGTTCTGCATCACCGATGTAATGCCAACCCATGTTGCAACTTTACCACTGACGACATTTTCCGCGAGCCCTTGCGCCTCGAAGTGTTTTCGGAACACCGGGGACAGCAGGTCGAAGCTGAAGAAACCGATCCCCCATAATCCAATGATCCCTGACGACGCCATGATCAGACCGACAATGGCATTCTTTCTCAGGGCCGGGTTACTGAAGAGTTCACTGAATGAGCCCAGTTGTTTCCCCAGTCCGGCATTCGCCTGAGCTTTCCAGGTTTCCGGTTCCTTCAGATTTCTGCGGATAAAGATCGTCAGAAAAGCAGGCAGCGTTCCGATGATAAACAGGATTCGCCAGGCTTTGACCGGAGTATCTGCCACAACCAGGGACTCCAGACCTCCTGAGCTTTCAACCTGGCCCAGGGTAATGTTCATCAATGCCGCAGTCACATTGCCCACCGCCGACAATGCCTGCAGCAGTCCGAGTGCAAACGGTCGAGCCCTCGACGGCATGACTTCGGCGACCAGTGAAACGCCGACTGCGAACTCTCCGCCGACTCCAAGCCCCGTCAGAAATCGATAAAAAGCGAAGTCCCAGAATCCGATGGAGAACGCGCTCAGTCCGGTACAGACGGAATAGATCAGAATCGTCCACATCATGACTTTGGCTCGTCCGATTCGATCGCCAAGGACACCGAAAACCAGTCCGCCCGTGGCCCAGCCGATCATGAATATAGAAGTGGCCAGCGCACCGTAGAATGTGACCAGATCTTTTTCCGGCGGCTGTCCTATCGCATGCGGCAACAGCTCTTTCATTGCCGGAACACGCGCCAGATTGAACAACTGCTGATCCATTGTGTCGAACAGCCATCCGAGGGCAGCAATCAACAGCACAAACCAGTGATACCGGTTCAGTTCTTTGTACCAAGGGCCGCTGGACGAAGAGGATTGTTCGTCGGATGAAGGTGAAAAATCAGCGTGCAAGGATATCTCCTGCGGATTGAATCGTGGGGGAATGAGGCGCGTGAATTCATCAGGGAACCAAGCAGAATGAAAATCGCGGAAGCTCGGTACTGTTTTGGAAGATTCAGTGGCACTTTGTCAAAACAAGTGCTTTGGTTCAACCGTCCTCTCCCGTCAAATTCAGGTATCAGTCAATTTGGCGAGAATCAGTCCGATGTTGTTGACGTGGCCGACGCCATCGATCTCGTCTGCTGCTACCGGATGCCGATATTCAAGAACTGCTGGCACGCTCGTTCCATATTTGCCAGGTAAATAATTCTGGCAATCGCTTTAGGTCGGAATTATTCTGATGGAACTCGCTTCAGCAATTCATCCGGATGACAAATAAGTCCGTTGTGCATCACCAGTTCAATGCTTCGTGTGTTGCTGATGTCATCCAGTGGGTTCGCTGTCAACAACAGAATGTCGGCCACCTTGCCCACGGAGATTGATCCGAGGCTGCCGTGTTCGCGGAGTACGGTTGCGTTGGTCAGAGTCGCGGCTGTTAACGCCGCAGCAGGTGGCAGTCCTGATTCGACCAGCATTTCCAGTTCCTGATGCAGCGAGAAGCCCGGCGGCACCTGAGGTTCCGGTGAATCCGTGCCAACCAATAGAGGCACTCCGGCGCGATAGAGCTTGCCGGTGAGTTCCTGAAACTTAGCGAATTCACGGCGGCGATCTTCCAATGGTCCACCATGTGGACAGCCAGCTCGCTGCAGGTAGACCGGCCAGAATTCGCGCAGCCGTTTGGGGACGAGAGTGTTATCGGGGTGATCATGGACCTCGGCCACATCGGGCAGCAGAATCATGTTTCGAAAGACGGCCAGTGTCGGATCGACAAACGTTTTGCGCTGAGCCAGTTCCGCCACGAGCGATTCACAAAGTGGGGTGTTGAAATCCAGTTTCCCGCGGTGGCCAGGCTGAGTTGTCAATTCCGGCGGAATCACGTAGTTGAAGACCGACCAGATGTGTTCCAGACCGTCCACGCCATCGGCCACAGCGTCCTGGGCAGAGTATTTGCCAAGGTGGGCCGTCACAAACAGGCCTCGACGATGACTCTCTTCAATAATGGCACGGCCGACTGGTCGCGATGTTCCGGCATATATTTTCACGGTCGTGATGTCCCATCGCTCAAGGTCGTCGAACAACTCGGGCACCTTGATCGGATCGGTCACCGCACGACCGATATCCCGATGAATCGGAGGATCGGCATCGAGCAGTGGACTGCATGTGAAGACACGCGGGCAGAACTCCGGATGTGCTGCTGCAAATCGCGCCACGAGCGTTGCAGCCACAACTTCGTCACCGGCACTGCGAATCGAAGTGACACCTGCCGCAAGGTAAAGCGGCAGGACTTCATCGCCCGTCACATGCGCGAAGTCCAGTACATGCACGACATGGACATGAGCGTCGATCAATCCCGGCAGCGCGAATTTGCCGCGCCCGTCAATTCTTGTCGCATCAGCGGGTATGTCCGGAACAGCATCCTTCCCGGCGATATGGACGATCTGCGATCCACGAATAACGATCGTCTGCTCCGGCAGCATCGTTCCGGATTCGGAATCAAACAGGCTGCAGCATTCGATTACGACAGTTGTCTCAGCTGCCGAGCATGTCGAATAAAAGGCCATGAAGAATGTCACGGCTGCTGCAGCGAGGGAGTGGGGCCGACAACAATGGATCTCGCAGCGATTTCGGTAGACAGCGATTTGACTGGAATCAGACATCTGCGACTCACCCTGTTCATCGTGCAAGTGACGTTGCCGCGACGCGGACTACACTCTTTTCTGCGGACACCCATTCAAGGCAGGCATGACCAGCAGACATGTGGTCGGCAATTTCGTGCATGCAGATCCCGGCAGCCAGTAGAATAATGAGATCACCATCGCGGATTGGCAGACGGCCATTCTGTTCGAGCACCTGCGGCAGGCGCGCCATAATGGTCGGAATAGCTGCTGAAATCATGTTGCCGTAATTGTTGAGGTTGTTCAGGAATTCGAAGTCAGGATACTCAATCCGTGCGGCTGCGATGAGTGCCTTCAGAAGTTTTCCACTTGGCTGATGCGGAATTACAATCACACGCTGACCGGGCTGATGATCAATCGAAACTACAGCCGAGCGCAGATTATTGAGCATCAGTTCAATGCCGTTCAAGAACACGGTTTCTGCATTCATGCGCATGACAGTGCGGCTGACGGTTTCGCCTCGAAACGAATAGACCGGTCCTGTCTCCTTTCGGAACAACGGATCGGGATTGGGTCGCAGCCCGGGAGAAATGGCAAAGTCGTCCGCACGGATCACGGAGACCGGAAGTCCGGCGTTGCGTTCGAGTACGACACCGGTTGCTCCGGCAGACACGATTCCGCAGAACAGCCGATCCGATCCGTCGTGCCAGGTTTCCGGCGTTTCTACATTCAGCAACGCGATGCGTTTCACGGTTCTGCGATCGGCGAGCAGTAATGTTCCTTCCTGCAGCAATTTCAGGAAGCCGCTGCATCCGAAGTTGAAAGGCTGAACGGTCTGTGGCAAAAGTCCATAGTGCCGCTCAATTTCGGCTGCAAGCTGCTCTGCATTTTCATCGTCCACACCTGAGTGACACAGCAGGATGACGGAAAATTCAGCGGGTGCGTAGTCTGAAACACGGCACAGTTTGTCAAAGACTGCGGTCGCAAGATCGACAGAAGTAACGCCTGGTTTCAGCATGCGGCGCATTGAGATTCCGGTCGATTTCTGAACGGAATCGACACTCGAAAAGCCAGCTTTTTGCCCCAGCGACGACAGACTGACAACGGCCTGATTGTCGATCTTGTCAAAGAGATCGACACGCTCAAACACATCGACGAAACAGGACAGCCCAGGAGTTGCATCCTGATCGACTGCACTTTCATCCATAGATATCTCCGAACAATATGAAGAATCGGCCAGTTAGAACAAACCGGCCGCACTTCGCGAATGCAGACAGGATCGAGCCCACTAAGATTACGCCTGAATTTCGTAACCCTTACGCTGTTCGCGAGCCTGCCATTTGGCGGCATCAGCATCACCCACGATCTGTTCAGTATCCGGATCCCAGTTGAGTGTACGGTCCAGACGAATGGCGATGTTTGCCAGATGGCACACGGTCATCGCTCGATGATGGCTGTGGACGTCGCTGATCGGCTGCGTCCGATCGACAATACACTCAAAGAAGTTCTTCATGTGATTGCCGGGCTGCTTGCCTTTGTACAACGTCTTGAGAGTCTCTTCCTTCAGTGGGTTGTCTTTCAGGCCTTCGACCGCTGCTCCTGTCAGCTTGCTGCGGTTCACAAAGATACGACCATCGGTTCCTTCCAGCATGAGGCCATTATCAAATCCCAGTTCCGGGGCATCGTTGCGGATATGCAACACGGCGTTGTTTTTGAACGTCGCTTTGACATGAAACTCTGTCGCTGTGTTGTACTGAGTCGGATCAGTCGGCATCCCGTTCTTAAGCGGAACGGGATGTTTGGCCATGACGGGTTCTACTTTCACGGGGCCAGTATTCTCCAGATTGAAGGCCCAGGCTGCGATATCCACATGATGTGCGCCCCAGTCAGTCATCTTGCCGCCGGAGTATTCATACCACCAACGGAACTCATAATGGCAGCGTGAGTTTCCGTATCGGCCGTCGGTGTGTTTGAAGCGATACTCCGTCATTGGAGCCTGACCCAGCCACATATCCCAGTTGAGTCCCGCAGGCACATCCGCGACATCAATCGGCCCGCTTGCCGATCCGCCGCCAATAGCGACCGTGACTGTCTTGAGTTCGCCGATGCGACCTTCACGAATCAACGCCACGGCGTGCAGGAATCTTAGATCCATTTCGCTGCGTTGCTGCGTTCCCACCTGGAAGACGCGGCCGGTTTCGTCGAGCACTTTACGAATCAGCTTGCCTTCATCTATCGTGAGGGTGAGCGGTTTTTCGCAGTACACGTCCTTGCCAGCTTTCATCGCTTCGATGGCGATTTTTGTGTGCCAGTGATCGGGTGTCACGATCGTAACGACGTCGATATCGGATCGATCCAGGATCTTGCGGTAGTCTTCGTACATATCGACGGTGCGTTCTGCGCCTGGCTTGCTCTGCATTTCCAGAGCCTTCGCTTTTCCCTTCTCGACATGCGTTGCATCCACATCGCAGACGGCCGCACAGTCGGCGAACTGCATGGCATTCGGGCCAACGCCATTCCAGCGATCTCCCGTCCCAATGCAGCCCAAGATCGGGCGATCATTCGCACTGCGAAACGGAGCGGAAAACGAGGACGGCGCAAACCAGTACGGAGCAGAGGCGGTTGCCAGTCCGGCCAGGCTGGCGTGTTTCAGAAATCCACGACGAGATCGAATTGCCATGAAAAGAGCCTCCCTTGAGAAGAGAAATGAGAGAACAAGCGTGGTCTGATGTCGGTGAGCCCGCACTGAATTCACGCAATTGCTGATAAGCGAGAGTCTACCAGGTCCGGAACAGGACTTCCAAACCGGCGGGGCGATTCATCTAACGTTCAGAAAAATTTTCGCGGTTATGCGGCACAATCTTACTCGCAAGGCAAAATTCACCTGGAGTTCAGGCGAATAATGGTCGTACTCCATCACATCAAATGCTGGTAACGCATGGTTTTGATTGCAATGTGTACAAAAAAACGGCTTCAACCACTTTCGCAGTTGAAGCCGCTCGCAAAGAAATGCTCGCAAATAAACAAGAACAGGAGAACAGCCCGATCATCTCCGTATAGACCGCGCGAGCATTGTCCGGAACCCCCGGATCTGGGATGGAAACCGCCCTGAGCAGCGTCAGCTGCCCGAAGCGAATAAACCCGATTTTGGATTTTGTATGCGGCAGGAATTCGGTCCATAACCGCAAATTGAAAGATCGAAGTCTCTAACCGCAAAGGCCATGCCAAGAACGTCCGCACCGCGACAAAGCCAGCATAACCACCCCGAGAGGCAGTGATCATAACTTCAGCGGAGTTCGATGTTAGCCGAAAGCTAACAATTGGCAAGTTTTTTCACGAAAATCTAAAACATTTCTGAAATTCTTCTGGACGAAGCAAAACGAATCGTGGCAGCGTTGCATTTCGCTGCAATCGCCTGTAGCAGTTTTCTACGTTGAGGGATCTCGCTTGGCGTGACAGTATTTGGCCTCACCAGAATCGTCATAACTTAATAGACTCATTGGCTCAAAGTTGATGGTCTCTGTCAACTTCTTCTTCCGATTCACGCCACAACCACGAGTTGGCCATTTTTCTTCAGGGCACGGAAGCCGATGAAAATTCGCTCACGCTGGTTCAATATGATTCTGTCGTATCTGGCGACGTTTTGCCTCAGGCTGCTGTTCCTGACGGCACGGGTGCAGCATCGCGCGATCGTTGACGAAGCCTCGCCTTACGCCCGTTCACAGAGTCCGCAAAGATACACATTTTGCATGTGGCATGATCAAATTGTGCTGGCTGTGTTTTCGCTTCGAACTTGGAATCTGGCAGGACTCATCAGTCAGCATCGCGACGGCGGATACCTCGCGGATTCCGTATTGATCGCCGGGATTCAGCCGGTTCGCGGCAGCACAAGTCGTGGGGGTGCAGGAGCTGTCAGCGAAATCCTCAGTCGCCCTGATCTGCATCTGGCGATGACTCCTGACGGGCCGCGCGGGCCCCGTCGAAAAATGAAGGAGGGCATCGTATACATTTCTTCGCGTTCCGGGCGTCCCATCGTGCCTACGGCATTGGTCTGCAACCATTATTGGGCAATTCCCGGAAACTGGTCCGACATGGTGATCCCAAAACCATTTTCAAAAGTCATCCTGATTGCTGGCACGCCCATCATCGTTCCGCCAGAATTGCCTCGTGAAGAAATGGCGATTTGGGCCGATTTCGTGCATTCTGAAATGGCACGACTGGAATTGATCGCTCAGCGCCTGCAGGAAGGCGAAACTTCAGCAGCAGACGAAATTGATCGAACTGCAGATCCAGAATATCGGCCACAAACGCAGGCAAACGAGTCAGAATCTAGGGCGGCATGAGAAAACACTCATGAATGCGTGCGAATTGTTTTGTTTTGGTTTGGTCGGACGGCTGACGCCCTGCCACGCGCCTTCTACCGAGACTTCACATTGATGCACACGACTTCTTTATCATCGCGTACGAACAGATGGCCGTCGGCAAGTGCTGGTGCCTGGCGAGTAGTGTCCATGATCGTGGCGCGGCTCAGTTCGCGAAATTCTTCGGGACTTGCTTCGACGATGACAACTTCGCCTTCCATCGTGGTGAGAAACAATTTTCCGTCGGCCAGTATCAGATTGCTCTTCCCGAAGCGGTTCTTCTGCCACACCGTCTTGTGATCTTTCAGTCGCATGCACACCAGATTTGTGATCGGCCCGGCACCGCCTTGATTGTCGAGTCCGTACAAGTGTCCTTCGTGAATAACGGGCGTCTGCCATTCGGCTCGCAATTGACTGTCCTTGCCCAATGACGACCAGACCTTTTTTGCTGTTGTTCCGTTCGTTTCGGAGTTTGCCGCCAAGACCACTGAACCATGATTTTCCCCGGCGGAAATCAAAATGTGCTGATCGTCCAGCCGCACCGGTGATGCGGTGTTGCAGTCAAATTCAGTTGGAAACGGAAATGACCACAACTCTTTGCCAGTCTCCGGTTCAATCCCCATAGCACTGGAACCAATCAGCGAAACAATCTGCGTTTCGCCGTTCAGTGACATCAGCACAGGTGACGAATAGCCCGCGTTTCCACTGCCGGCTTTCCACGCCAGCCTGCCGTCGGCAATTCCGAACGCCGCCACGGCAGCCGCTTTCGTTCCGGAATGTACGATGACGTAATCGCCCGTGATCAAAGGAGAACATGACACTCCATACCCATTCGGCTTTCCATTGAGCAACTTTGGCACATTGACAGACCACAGCTGCTTGCCGTCTTCCATTTTCAACGCGACCAAGATTCCTTCGCCCGTAAAAGCAAACACGTGACTGTCTGCAACCGCCGGAGTTGCGCGAGGGCCATGGCCCATGGCATTTTCATAGACCGGAGCGACCGGCGTTCGCCAGCGTTCTTTTCCGTCAACAGCATTCAGGCAAACAACATATTGAGAAATTTTGTCCTGAAACATCGTGAAAGCCGCACCCTCCACCACCGCAATTCCGGACATACTTACACCAAGCGATGTGCGCCAGACGACTTCCGGCCCATTTGCTGGCCAAGCATTGACCAGGCCTGTCTCCGCCGAAACACCATTCCGGTGAGGTCCAAGGAATTGAGCCCAGTCGTCGCCATTTGCATGTTTGACGACAAGGCTTATCATCACGACGTTAAGAAACGACCACGTCAGGAATTTCCGCATATTGATTCCTCTGAAACTTGCCTGAACTTACCCGGAAACAAATCTCGACGAATCGTGACGAATTTGACGTGATTCAGAAAGTCAGTTCCCCATGCAGATCTGGATTGATGCGGACGCATGTCCGGTCGAAGCAAAGGAAGTCCTGTACAAGGTGAGCAAACGCCTGCAGATTCGAATCACCTTAGTAGCCAATCAAATGATGTGGATTCCGAAGTCGAACCTTATTCACTTTGAACTGGTCAAAGCCGGTGCCGACGTGGCTGATCGCCGAATCGTGGAACTGCTGAATGCAGGGGATCTGGTGATTTCCTCGGACATCCCGCTGGCTGCCAATGCCGTCGCGCGCGGTGCGACAGTGCTGGATCCACGCGGCGAAGAATTGAATGCCGACAACGTTGGATCTCGCCTGGCTGCCAGGAATCTGATGGACGAACTGCGAGGCTCCGGAATGGAAACCGGAGGCCCTGCTGCCTACAGCGCCCGGAACAAACAGGATTTTGCCAATCAGCTTGATCGCCTGCTGACGAAACTCAGCGCAAGACAAAGCCCGACGAAAAACGCCGGGCTTTGAAAGATCATTATTACATCTGCTTAATCCGGCGGCAGATCGCTTCGGCCATTTGCTGCGTTCCCACAGCGGTCGGGTCGTTGCGGTCAGCTTTCATGTCGTAGGTTACGTCTTTGCCCTCGGCAATGATATCGGCCACGGCTTGTTCCAGCTTTGCAGCGGCTTTCGCTTCACCAAGATGCTCCAGCATCAGTTTGGCAGACAGGATCAGCGCGGTCGGATTGACCTTGTTCTGACCCTTGTACTTCGGAGCGCTTCCATGAGTTGCTTCGAAGATCGCCCCATCAGGGCCAATGTTAGCGCCTGGAGCCACACCGAGACCTCCGACAAGTCCCGCACACAGATCGCTCAAAATATCACCGTACAGATTACCCATGACCAGCACGTCGTACTGTTCCGGCTTCTGCACAAGCTGCATACACATATTGTCGATGAGACGTTCCATGTACGTGATGTTGCCAGCGTCCAGCTTGCCAGCGTTGGCAGTTGGCGATGGAGCGACATTCTTCGCAAGATCCGCCCATTCATGCTTTGCCTTGTATGCGTTCGCGACGGCTCGCGTCACGTCGTACCACAGCCCGTCAGTGAATTTCATAATGTTGGCTTTGGAAATCGACGTCACCGACTTGCGCTTCTTTTCGACCGCGTACTTGAACGCATAGTCGGCTATTTGCGTCGTGCCTTGGACGGACATGGGCTTGATGCTGATGCCGGTCGTCTTCACGTCAGTCGAAATTTTCTTACCTGTTGAAGCAGCGTTGATCTGGCCGATGAGTTGCTCTGTGACAGCTTCGCCCGCTTTGAATTCCACGCCAGCATACAGGTCTTCGGTATTTTCGCGGACGATCACAAGGTCCACATTGCACGCATCAAAAAACGTGCGCACACCCTTGTAAGTCTTGCAGGGACGAACGCAGGCATACAGCCCGAGCTCCTGTCGAAGATAAACGTTGACACTGCGAAAACCTTTGCCGATCGGCGTCGTGATCGGAGCTTTCAATGCGACTTTGTTGGCTCGGATCGATTCCAGGACGCTGGCCGGTACGCCGCCTTTGGCTTCGATGACTTCGATGCCGCATTCCTGCACATCCCACTCAATCTTTACGCCTGTCGCTTCGACGCACTTTCGCGTCGCTTCTGCGATCTCCGGACCAACACCGTCACCTGGAAGTAGTGTTACCTTGTGCATTGCGCTTCTTCGTTCTTTCCTGGACCTTGTGGGTTGCTTGACCAGCGATTGAAATAAGGGGGCTCCCCATTTTCTACGCATAAGCTCCAACGTTATCACAACAGCCAAGCACCTTCAACCGCTGCGCGGACGCTTGTGCTGACTGAGATTGCATGTAGTATGGACATTCATGTCCGTCGTGCGGCCGTGAATCGCAGCTCAGGCGACGGCTATTGTGCCGTAAGAAGTCTTCGTCAGCGACACGTTTTCCGGGGGAGTTTCGGACAACAGTGTCCGGGCTGAGAAAATCGCAGATCGTTCCGTGATTTTGAGAAAAAGTTATGACCTTATCCCGACTCGAACTGGCGATTGGTCAGATTCGATTTTCCCGTGAATACACTCAGTCGCTGATCGCTGATCTGGAGCCGTCCGATTGGTTTCGACAGCCCACAGAAGGCGTGTCACATCTGGCGTGGCAGGTTGGTCATCTGGCGATGGCTCAGTATGGACTGTGTCTGTTTCGGATGCGGGGCCGCGCCGATGTGGATCAGAGTCTGATGTCGTCCGGGTTTCGTAAACAGTTCAGCAAGGGAACGACGCCGGATCCAGATCCATCTAAGAACCCGTCGCCGGAAAACATCTGCAGCGTCTTTAATCGTGTTTACGAACAGGCCATGCTTGAACTGCCGACATTCAACGATTTGGTACTCGACGAAGTTGTTGACATGCCTTATGCCGCGATCGCCACAAAGTTCGGCGGACTGCTGTTTTGCTCGCACCATGAAATGCTGCACGCCGGTCAGATCGGCTTTCTGCGTCGCCTGCTGGGAAAAGCACCCGTGCGATGACAACTGCGTATAACGTTGTGAACAGAAGGTGCCAGCCAGAAGGTGCCAGCCAGAAGGTGACGGTTTCTGAAAACGCTGCCAGCAAACCGGGGGCTCGATGCAATACCACTCACAGGATTTGACGTTGTCCAATCAAACCCGGCAGAATTTCCGTATGTCACGTCCAATACTTTCAACAGCAACTCTGCTTATGAGCCTTTTCAGTCTTGCTTCAATCATCGCGGAGGACGGCATGTATCCGATGAGCGAACTTCCGCGCCTGAATCTTGCCGACAAAGGCATTGAGCTTACGGCCGAACAGTTGTTCAATCCCGATCAGATCAGTCTGGTCGATGGAATTTGCCGAGTGAACGGATGCACCGGCTCGTTTGTCTCAGACAGCGGACTGATCATCACCAATCATCACTGTGCGTTCGATGCGATCCAGAAAGCCAGTACGCCGCAGAACGATTTACTCACCAGCGGCTTCACCGCTGCGACTCGTGAGCAGGAGATTTCTGCACCGGATTATCAGGTCCGCATTACAGAAAACTACCGTGACGTCTCCAGCGACGTCCTTGCGGCTGTCACCGATGGTATGTCGTTTCTGGATCGCACAAAAGCTATCGACAAGCGACGAAAAGAGCTGGAAGTCGCCGCAGAAAAAGAAACCCCTAGACTGCGAGCCGAAGTCGCCGAAATGTTCGCTGGCAAGACGTATGTGCTATTTCTCTACACGTATCTGAAAGACGTGCGGCTGGTGTTCGCACCACCGGCATCGATCGGCAATTTCGGCGGCGAAGTGGACAACTGGGAATGGCCTCGGCACACCGGCGATTTTTCATTTATGCGTGCCTACACCTCTCCGGATGGGTCATCGGCAACCTACGCGACGAATAATGTCCCGTACAAACCGAAGCGATTCATTCAGGTAGCTCCGGATGGCGTCGATGAAAACGATGCTGTGTTCCTTCTCGGTTATCCCGGCCGCACGTCTCGTCACAGGACCGCCAGTTTTCTGCGATATGAACACGACGTACGACTTCCGTTGATTGTTGAACTCTACAACTGGCAGATCGATGAAATGGAAAAAGCCGGTGCCAAAGATCGGGCAGTGGAGATCAAACACGCCTCACGCATGAGGTCACTGGCTAACACTGAGAAGCGATCCCGAGGCCAGTTGCTGGGACTTCGGCGAGCAAAGATTGTCCAGACACGCGCTCAGCAGGAAGCGGAGCTGCAGGCATTTATTGACAGCGATGCGGCGAGATCGGCAAAATTTGGATCATTGTTGAAGGACATTGAAGTCATCGATCTCGAGATGTCAGCCTCCGGGCGATTGGAGATCAATCTGGTCCAACTGCGTCAGGCTTGTCGAGCCGCTGCGTTTGGTTACTTTGTCTACGACGCGGCTGTCGAACGCGAAAAGCCGGATCTTGATCGCGAAACGCCGTACATGGACCGCAACTTTCCGCAGTCCGTGCAGGAACTTCAGGTCTCCATGAGCGACTGGCATCCGCCAACGGATCAGATTTTGTTGACAGGAATGCTGGAACGCCTGAGCAAGATACCGGCGGCGCAAGAAATCGAGGCGATCAAGGCGTTACTGGCCGAACCAGGTGAACTGGCATCGAAGGCGGAGGCACTGATTGCAACAACTCGACTTGGCGATGTCAGCTTTGTTCAGGAGTGTCTGAAGAAAACACCCGCAGAGCTGCATCAAGTCGATGACCCATTGTTAAAGCTGATCGTGCAGTTGCATCCCGTGTATGTGACCTTGCGCGAAACCGACAAAGCCCGCGATGGTCGGCTGGGCCAGTTGTACGGTTCACTGATTGAGGTCAAGCAGCAGTTTCTCGCCACCA
>CANJQC010000042.1 GCA_947476295.1 Planctomycetaceae bacterium
ACGCGTTAAATTCGAGGCCGATCAAGCCCAAAAGGAAGAGATGACAGATGCGGGTTCAGATTATCAGCAATTTGTTCTTCCCGGATGAACTTGCAGGGGCATCTTTGTATACAGACCTCGCTGTTTTCCTGCGGGACAAAGGACATGATGTCCGAGTGACAACCACGTTTTCTTACTATCCGGCGTGGAGTCTGAAATCGGAAGACAAAGGCATTAAATGCCGCGACGAAGAGTTTCAGGGGATTAAGATACGGCGCATTTCGATGTTTGTTCCTGAGAGGCCAACGGGAAAAGGACGATTGTTATCCGATCTAAGTTTCCTTTGGTCGCTTCTTCAACGTGGGCGTTTCGCCAATTGGTCACCCGATGTTGTGCTGACGGCCCTGCCAATGCTCTCACAGTGCATGGCACAGCGGTTCATGTATCCTTTTCGCGGCATTCCCCGACTGATCATCGTTCAGGACTTTGCAGTTGAGGCTGCGTTGGAGTTGGGCATCCTGAAAATTCCCGGTGCTGCTGGCGTTCTGCGAAGTCTCCAGCGATGGTCGCTGCGGTCCGCAGGCACGATTTCAACAATCAGCCCCATAATGCTCCAGAAGCTTGACGCACAGATCGGCTCAGATCGGCGGACGATCTTTATTCCCAACTGGATTCATCAAAGTCTGCAGAAGGAAATTGAGAAGCAGCAAACGAAGGGACTGATTCGAAGTCCCCTGTGTGTCTTCTACGCCGGTAACCTCGGAGTGAAACAGGGACTTCCTGATTTTCTCCAACAGTTCGCGGAGGCTAAGTGTGCAACAAAGGGATGGCATCTCAACATCTGCGGCGGCGGTGCAGAAAAATCCCGAATTGAAAGTGCCGTGGCCACCCTTGTCGGAGTGAGCGTTGGGCCGGTTCTCGATGAACCCGCCTATATCTCCAGCCTCCTGACGACCACCGCCTGCCTTGTGACCCAGCGGCCCGGCACAGGAGCCAATTTTCTTCCGTCAAAATTGCTCCCGGCTCTCGCAACTGCAACACCGGTGCTCGCGGTGTGCGAACGTGCAAGTCCCCTCGCAGAGGAAGTGGTGGAGGGTGGATTTGGCGAAGTAATTGAACCGGGGAACGCAGGGGCACTCAGGGATTGCCTTATTCGCTGGCAAGAGGAACCTGAAATTCTTCAGCGAATGAGTGAAATGGCAAAGAGACGATCTGCCATGTATCATCGGGATTCGATCCTTCCCCGATATGAAGCAGAACTACTTCATTTGGTTGCATCTAAGCCTGATTGATAACTTTTTCGCTCGTACGGAATTTAGCTGAGCCATCGGTGGTTTTCCTGCCCATAGATAGTGACTGCCCGCTTCATTATGATTTCATATTCCTCATCAATCTTTGTCGCTGGCCACCGAGGCATGGTGGGGGCTGCTGTCGTCCGTCAGTTAGCCGCTGGCGGATTTCGAAATCTGTTGCTCAAAAACCGATCCGACCTAGACCTGACGTCTCAAGCGAGTGTCAATCAATTCTTTGCTGAGCATCATCCGGAAGTGGTCGTTTTTGCAGCAGCAAAAGTAGGTGGCATTCATGCCAACAACACTTTTCCGGCGGAGTTCCTGTATCAGAATCTGGTAATGGCTTCCAACGCTGTCCATGCTGCGTGGCAGCACGGGACGAAGCGATTTCTGTTTCTGGGCAGCACCTGTATCTATCCTCGCATGGCGCCGCAGCCGATTGCCGAAAGCAGCTTGTTAACGTCGTCGCTGGAACCGACAAATGAAGCCTACGCGATCGCAAAAATCGCAGGCCTGAAACTGTGCCAATTCTATCGACGTCAATATGGCGTGTTGTTTCATTCCGCCATGCCGACAAATCTGTATGGTCCCGGTGATAATTATCATCCTGATAATAGTCATGTCCTGCCGGCACTGATTCGACGGTTTCATGAAGCCAGGGAATCGAATGCCGATTCGGTAACGATCTGGGGCTCAGGGACACCGTTACGAGAGTTTCTGCATGTCGATGACCTTGCGTCCGGCATTCTGCATTTGCTGCAGTTGCCGGATCCTCCCGATTTGGTCAACGTTGGCACCGGTGAAGAAATCAGTATTCGCGGCGTGGCTGAACTCATCGCCGAGATTGTCGGATTCCGCGGCAGGATCATGAATGATCTGTCCATGCCCGATGGGACGCCACGCAAGCTGAGTGATATCAGCCTGATAAAATCCACTGGCTGGTCCCCGAAGGTCTCCCTTCGAGACGGTCTGGCAGGGGCGTATCGAGACTTCCTGAACGAACTCTCCACCGAGCAACTCAGAAGTGTATAGTGGGTGGTGAGAGAAGCGCTGCCCCTAACGAATTGCGACTAACTCCTCTCAAAAAAGGGGTCAGGAACCAATAGCCAAATGGCCCAGAGGGTGCTCCGCACTATTGGTTCCTGACCCCTTTTTAAAGCCACAAAACCATGTTTCGGTGTCCTGCTGTTGAAGCATCGTGACAACCTGATTTCCGGAGGCGAGGACATGTTTGGTAATTTCGAGGGTTGGCTGTTCTCTGTAGTTTTTATTGTCGTTGTGTGGATTTACCTGTTGATCCGCAAAGGCCCGGTGGCCGCGCTTGGTGCGTCGATGGTGCTGAGTTTTGCATTTCCAGTCTGGCTCAAGGTCGACATCGGAGGGGCGCCCATCGATGTCCGAACAGCCATCGCCTTGATCAACCTGTTGAGTTTCATCTTGCATCCGCGAGGATTTCATCCGCAAGGCAAAATCCTTTTACCGCTGACCCTTCTGGACTGTTGCATGGCGATGATCTACCTCAGCCATATTGCAACTGATAGTTTTGCAACGGGGTTTACGCCGATGTTGCCTTGCCTGGCGTACTGCGAATGGGTTCTTCCGTACGTCGCGGGGCGATACGCGATTCGGGACAGGAACGATCTGAAATGGGTTGCCTCGTGGGTCCTGGGAGTACTCCTGTTGCTGGGATTGACGGCCTGCTTCGAATCCCTGACGAAAGTGAATCCATTCGAGTTTGTATTTGGAAATCGTCCAACGGAGTTGGCCAGTCGCCATGCTGCGAGATTCGGCTTGAAGCGTGCGTTTGCACCAACAATGCATCCCATCTTTTTCGGCATGATGATGACTGTCTTGATGCCATGGCTGGTTTGCATGTGGCAATCGTCGGAGTCACGGCGAATACGTGGACTGACCGTATTTGCAGGAGTGATTGCACTGGCAGGAACAGTTTTTACTATTTCGCGAACGCCGGTAATCACCATTCTGATCGCTGCGAGCCTGACGCTGGCACTTCGATTCAAAGTCCTCCGATGGCCGCTGGGACTGTCGCTGGCCATAGCAATTGGTGTGTTCGTGGCATTTCCGAACGAAGTTATGGATGCGGCTAGCCGCTGGACCGGAGGTGGGGACAAACCACGTCTGATCGAGATTGATGGGGAGGCTGTGGTCACTTCAAGCAGTCGAAGCCGGTTGCATATCCTCGGAATCTACTCAGAGGCATTGGCCAAAGCAGGTCTATTCGGATACGGCAGCGAGGCGACGACAGGGTTTCCACTCCGGATTCCTGGAGTGGACGGCACGTTCAAATCAGCAAACTTGTTTAAGCAGGTCGATAACGGCTACATTCTGCTGACACTGCGGTTTGGCTGGGTAGGCGGCGCTTGTCTGGTGATCTTATTTCTGACCGCCATCGCGACTGGGCTGTCGCTTTATTTTGAGCGGCCGGATCAACTGTTCCCCGGAGTCGTCGCGTGCCTGCTGGCCGTAGTCGCAAGTTTTTCGTTGTTACTGGTTTTCATGAGCTATGATTTTGGTTTGCCCATTCTCTGGACAATGGGCGTGCTGTCAGGATTGGCTTCGGCTCGAACAGAAGAGAGGTGAAGAGCATTGCACCACGAATTTGCAACTGCGAACAGACGTTCATAGAACGCGTCATGGAAGGCACCCTGTGTTCGGCCAAAGGCTGGCTCAGGGCTGGAGTGGAAATAACAGTCTGGTCTTGTTTAGGCAAAAAGATTTGAGTTAAGAAGATGAGTCGCATTCGAGTCGTTTAATTTTCTTACCACGCAATCTCCTTGCCTCAAATTGCGATTCTGCTTGCACAACTGTTCGAGTCTCAGTCAAAATGTTCTGTACTTGGTTGCATGGAACTCATGTCCCTTGATAACTGCCACAGTAATTATTGCGCCGATCCTTACTGGGTGGCGTTGAGGACGTCGACTTCCCTTTGATAGCGGAGTGTATTTTTGGCGAACCGCTCATCTCCGCTAACAGAACGCTAATGAATCGCAGGTGTTTTTGCGATTATCAGCGTGCCGTTAGCGATCATTAGCGGTTTCAAGACAGAATTCCATTGTTTCAGCAAGGGCTACGTACTTGCGGCCATGAAATCAGGGGATGGACATCCTCCGCTCGCCTGAAATGGCACCCGATACGAATTCGCGAATCAAACAGCACTGACGCAGCGTGTCTTCATGGCTATACTTTCACAGATCGATACGAGTGAGGGTTGCTGACTGTCTCATAGGACAATGTCATGGGAGTTCACGACTGGAGTCGCGTTGATGACGGGATTTTTCACGACTTTCATCATGCGTGGATCGAAGAGATAAAGCGCGAATTGAATGGGGGTCTGTTGCCTGAATGGCTGTACGCATTGGCCGAGCAGCAAGTGTCGGAGTTTGGCCCCGATGTATTGGCCTTGCAGGCTCCCGGTTCGAAGGACGAAATGAAATCGAGCGAGCGTGACGACAGCAGCGACAGTGGAAGTGACACGGGTTTGATGGTGGCACCTCCGCGAGTCGCAATGACGCTTCAGGGAGCGGAGGATTTTTATACGCAGCGGCAAAAATCCGTCGCGATCCGTCACGCAAGGGACGACCGAATTGTCGCCATCGTGGAAGTGGTTTCGCCCGGAAATAAATCTAGTCAGCAGAGGCTGGAAGCATTCGTCCGCAAGGCCTGCTCACTGTTGCGGCAGGGGATTCATCTATTGGTGCTGGATCTGCATCTTCCCACACGTCGGGCACCGGACGGAATTCACGGAGCGATCTGGAACATCATTGGCAGCAGCAGCGATGAAGATTACCACCAACCCGCTGACAAGCCATTGACGCTCGTCGCATACCAATCCAGATTGTACGCTGGCGTCACTGCGTACGTTGAACCCGTCGCAATCGGCGATCTGCTGAGGGAAATGCCGCTGTATGTGACCGCTGAAGGGTATGTCTCCGTGCCGCTACTGGAAACCTACGATCGAGCGTTTGCCGCTCTGCCACGTCGCTGGGCCAGTGTACTGGAACAATGACTTGCGAAAAACAGCTGGCATTGAATTATGGAAAACGGCTCTTATGACTGAATTTCGATTAACCGGTGCAGCACTTTGGGAAAGGATGAACCTCGCTGTGGAAAAGGTTCAGGAACGTCTGGAAAAAACGGCACGGACGCTGGAGGCGGCTGAAATCCCGTATTGCATCATCGGCGGAAATGCCGTGCGGGCCTGGGTCGCGCAGAGAGACGAAGCTGCCGTACGAACAACGCGTGATGTCGATATCCTGCTGCGACGCAGTGACTTGCCCGGAGCAATTCATGCAATGCAGAACGCCGGTTTCGTGTATCGACCTTCTGCGGGTATCGACATGTTCCTAGATCACGAAGATGCCAGGGCACGCGATGCTGTGCATGTCCTGCTTGCCAGCGAACGACTACGTGAAACTGATCTGTTTGCCGCACCGGATGTGGATGAATCTGTGATGGTGGACGCGCACAGAACACTGTCTCTGGCAGCCCTCGTTCGAATGAAGCTGAATGTTTTTCGTGATAAAGATCGAATGCATCTGCGGGACATGCTCGACGTGGAACTCATCGACGCCAGTTGGGTCTCAGATTTACCCCCGGAACTTGGGGCTCGTCTTCAGGAACTTCTCGATAATCCGGAGTAAGTCGGCAAGCAAATAGTCCCGACGTACGGGTTAAATACACTCGTACATATAAAGCAATCATCCGGCAGAGATGTCCTGATCGGTGCTATGGACAAGAACTTCTTAACAAATCGATTCTTCGGGAAAATCTTCCTGCCAAATTCCACCCCGGGCAGATTCAATACAATATGCTTGGTACTTCGTCACACCCCAAAGCTTAAATAAAGGGGACAGTTCCGGACCCATTTTTTTCAGTTCTGGGATACACCACACGAGAAGGACATAGGCTGACATGCAGTCGAAATTCGTACTGGCTCCATTGACTATCTGCTCATTCCTGGTGACGGGGGCAGTTGTTGCATCTCACGTTCTGCTGGAACCTGCGGCTTCGGGAACCGCAGAGTCGAAAACGCGGGTCGATGCCGCATTCGGCGATCCCATGAGTGCCGAAGGTTCTGTTCTCGGGATGCCAAAGACATTGTTAATGACAGGTGTGACTTCCACAGTTCCTGACGTGCGCACGATGCCCGTGATCAGGGCAGTGCCATGGGAACACCAAGACCTGGGACGCGAATTTCGTCGGGCTGGTTCGCAACTGTCCTGCAGCCTGCTGGAACCCGGTATCGACGTGATTCAACCGCTGGTCGCCCCGACGCCTGGTACCGCTGGGCCGATCGGACGACAGACGGCATTCTCGCTCAATCTTGAAGTCGATCCGGCTGCAAAATCCACACTGCCTCGAGTCGCGCGAGGTGCGATCGAAAGTTATCTCGAATCACATCAACTGACGATTCAGACCGTGTATTACCACACAGCCGAAGGCCATCCATTCTTAGGTCCTCAGGTCCGCGCCGCATTCGTAGCTGTCACCAGTCCCGAAAAGACGACGGAAGCGGAAGCAATGATCGTCGCATCGATCAAGGAACTGCGAACATTGGGACTTTACTGGGATCAATCGACCGCACTGGTACCCGAACAGGCTCGTACGATGATTCTGGCGTTCCGATACAGTCTGGACACCAACATCGCCGGCACCGAAAAGTCGGCGTCTAACCATGAGTATGAGCTTCTGTTTTTGCACCTGCTCAAGGACTCAACCGCCACTGCTCCAAAGCTGGCGGTGTTCGCCACTTCGAATGGCCGAAACGAGTTGAATCTGCTTGAGACCTGCGATCCTGTGTCTGCTCAGCAGAAGTCTGTCATTGCGGCTCGTGTCCGCTTTGGTGAATTCAACAGGATGGGGATGTATCCGGCAAATCCAGTGGTGACCGGAGTTTTCCATCAGGCTCAACTTTCGCTGCCCGTCGATTCAGTAAAAGCCTTGTTGGAAGGATTTGCATCCGGCACGCCACGGTTACTGTCCGATGTGCTGGACGAACTGAGCAGCCGGGGTGCGACGGGCAATACCAGTGAACTGTTCACTACTCCTGCGCAGGAACCTTCCGTGGTCGCACCAGATGCCGCGACACCAGAAGCCACTCGGACGGACAGTGCAAACCCGGATGGTGCGGCCAAGTAGTAGCGTGTCGCAACCGGAATGGTCAGTGCGAAGCACAAAAGCGGAAGGGCAGGAGCCACGCCCTCCCCAAATGAGCCATTAGGCAAGGCCCACACCGGCGGCTGCCGCCATTCCGCTCCCGGACCATGATTTGCATCTGGGAATTCCGGATATTACGACTGCGCAGGGTTTTCTGACGCTTCATGGACCCGAGGGCCTTTTTTTGGGGTGTAGTCTTCCCCGATGTCTCCCATAATACCAAGCTCGGAAAATAACGGCGTACTATGTGAAGCAAGCGAGTCCTGCAGTGACCACTGCGAAGCGAACCATTTGTACGCCTTTCGTCCACGTCAGATGTCGCTCAGAAAAACGCATTCATGGATACTCCTGCAAGACACGATCGCCCATTCGTTCTGCTGACGGGCGGAACTGGACTCGTTGGCGGGCTGGTGCTTGCGCAGTTGATGCGAAATGAGATTCCTGTCGCCCTGGTGGTGCGGGGGAATCGGCGGCAGTTGGCGGTCGAAAGGGTTGACATCCTGATGCGGCGGCTGGAGGAGCGATTTGGACGGCTCTTTGTACGACCTGTTGTCCTGGAAGGTGACATGTGCCAGCCGGGATTGGGGCTGTCGGATGCTGATCGACGCTGGATCGCGGCGAATTGCGGCAGCGTGATTCATTCCGCCGCAAACCTGCTCTTTCGTCCAGCAAGCGAGCATCCGGACAATGAACCCTATAGAACTAACGTGGAGGGAACTCGGTATCTGCTGGAAGTGATGATCTCGGCACAGATCACGGAATGGCACTATGTCTCAACAGCGTACATCGCTGGGTTGCGAAGTGGGATGATTTTGGAGCAGGAATCGAACGTTGGACAACAGTTCGGCAATGACTACGAGCGCAGCAAGACACTTGCCGAACAAATGTTAACGCAATCCACTGCGATACGGTCACTCACAATCTATCGCCCTTCGATTGTGATCGATCTGCATCCGACGACCAGTATGCGTTCCGATCAGACGATCAACAGCGCGTTTGTCATGTTTCAAACGCTGAGCCAGCGGTTTGGATTGCCGGAACGCGGCGAATGGTTTAGAAGATTGGGCTTCGGTGGCGAAGAACGCAAGAACATTGTGACGGTGGACTGGGTGGCCACGATGATCGCTCAGATTTATCGCCGACCCGCATTGCATGGTTCAACCTATCATTTGACAAGTCCGAACGGAACGTCTGCTTCACTTCTGGAAGACGGCTTTCGAGCGGCTGTGCAGAACAGCGGTGCAAAGCTTCCACCGCGACGTGCGGAAGCGATGGCATTGATCGACGAGCACGCGGCACCTTTTGTGGCGGCGTTCAAGCCATACTTCAGGGATGACCCAAAGTTCGATCGCACAAATACGATACGTGCAATCGACGTGTGCGGCGCATCAGACCTGCCTGAACTGACGGTTGAGCACCTGCAGGATTTTTGTATGCGGCAAACGAAGCCAACTGGTCCTTCGGCTGCAGCGAAAGTAGAGTTCTCGGCTTGGAATCAGTTTGTTAACAGTGTGGAACGACGCTCGGTATCATCAACTCATGAAGCAGAGCATCGCGGTACATTCATAGGCCTCGAATTATCAGGCCCATGCGGCGGGCAGTGGCATGTTGAACAAGCGGCGGCTGGCATTTTGCTGCATCGCTCAGCGACATCGCTCGCCGCGGTTCGCTGGATCACGACCGTTGCTGCGATGAATGAACTCATTGAAAATCGACTTTCCGTCAGGAACGCTCTTGAAGAAGGACTCCTCAGTCTGGAAGTCGATCAAACCAGCGATTATACAGGTTTTCAGCTCACCAGTTCGCAGGCTGAAAAGTTCATCAACCAATTAGAAAAGCTGACCGCAGAGATTCAGCGTCACAATCCTGACTTTCACGTTCGGAAGTCGGAGGTGGCTCATGTCGGTTGATTCGAATTCCCCGATCGTGATCGTGGGTATGGCCTGTCGAGTTCCCGGTGCTGACAGCGTGGATGAATTTGCCGAACTGCTGTTCAGCGCCCGCACGGGATACAGTGAGTTGCCAGAGGATCGCTGTGATCGATCGTTGTATTTTGATTCGCATAAAGGGAAAGCCGGAAAATCTTACACAACGCTGGGTGGCACAGTTCCCGAACGACCGCTTGATCGTAACCTTTGCCCGCTGCCAGAAGAGTTCGAACGCCTGTTCGATACGGCTCATGTACAATTTGCAGAAGTTGCGGCAACCGCATGGCAGAATGCCGATCTCCGTCCGCAGGACAGCCGCCTCAAAAGAACGGGAGTTTACGTCGGTCATTCCGGCGGTACAAAATCCGGCGGCGGTCTGAGTCTCGGGACTCAGATCGAAGAAGCGTTGTCGTTCATCGATGACATCGAATCATTTCGACAACTGCCAGCAGAAATCCGCCGCGAGATCGTCGCAGAAGTCGCCCAGGCGGTTCGACGTGATCGACCGTCGCGCCGACCCGGTGCATTGCCGAGTTTTCACGCTTATCAGGCTGCGTCGCTGTCGGCGAGAATTCTCGGACTGACGGGGCCTCGCGCGGTGATCGACGCTGCGTGCGCATCGTCACTGGTGGCTTTGGCACAGGCAATTCTGGCGATCAAAGCGGGCCGTATCGACAGTGCAGTCGTTGGCGGAGCGACATATAATAACATCGACAATTTGATTTTGTTTTCGCACTCCCAGGCGTGCACCGCGACAGACTCACGACCCTTTGATAACAACGCCAGCGGGCTGGTGAGTTCCGAAGGTTATGTTGCTGTCGTCATTATGACGCAGGAAATGGCCATCAGGCACGATCTGCCGATACTCGGTGTAATTCGTGGCGTCGGCATGGCGTCCGATGGCAACGGTCGCAGCTTGTGGGCTCCGCGAATGGAAGGCCAGGTGCTTGCCCTGCAGCGAGCGTACGGCGACGCTGCACCGCTGGACATTGATTACATTGAAGCACATGCAACCAGTACTCAGTTGGGTGATGCGACAGAACTGGAAACGCTTCGGCGGTTGGCACAGAATCCGCAGGCGCAATTGGGACGGCATCAGTTGTTGCTGGGCAGCGTCAAATCAAACATCGGTCATACGCTGGAAGCAGCCGGACTGGTTGGGCTGGTTAAAGTCCTCATCGCGATGCAGCGACGACAGATTCCTCCTTCACTGCGCTACGAGCAGCCGAACCGTAACTACGATTGGACGACAGCTCCCGTGCGAGTTGTGTCCTGCACGGAATCGTGGCCCGAGCACTCTCTGCATTCAAGACCGCGTCGCGCGGCTGTGAGCGCGTTTGGAATCGGCGGGCTGAATGCACATGTTGTGGTGGAAGAATTCAGCGGCGGTGTCTATTCGCCCCCGAAGTCGGGGGCGAAGCTGGCTGGCAAGCCGGATGAGGGGGATTTTGAGCCCATCGCGATCGTTGGTCGCGGCATCATCGTGGCGGGTGCGAAGAACCTGGAGGAATTCAGGTCCATCCTCAATTCGAACTCTTCGGCACTCAGCGACGCCCCGGAAAATCGCTGGCGCAAGCGTGCCGGAGTCGCTGCAGGCAGCGCTGCGGAAACGCATCGCACGCCGCATTGTCACGGTGGATTTATCACGGACTTCAGCTTTGATGGAGGCCGGTATGCGATCCCACCAAAGCAGGTGCAGCAGGCCAATCCGGTTCAGTTGATGCTGATTGATGCGGTGGCTCAGGCCCTGGCGGATGTTAATGTCCTCCGACGGTCTCCGTCGGGTACTCGCGATGCAGAACATCGCGGCACATTGAGTGACTTTCCGGTCGATCGTCAGCGAGTTGGCGTCGTGATCGGTACGGTCTTTGGCGGCGAATTTGGCGACCAGCTTCAGGTCGGTATGCGATTGCCGGAAATTTGCGAACAGATGTCGGCCGCCATGCAGCGACGGGGTTTGACGGATCAGTTGACACAGCAGGTCACTACCGAGTTCCGTCAGGTCGTCCTTAAGCACCGTCCCGCACTACTGGATGAAACCGGCAGCTTTACAGCCAGCACGCTGGCATCACGAGTTGCAAAAGCGTTTGACCTGATGGGCGGTGCGTGTGCTTTGGACAGTGACGACACCTCCGGATTGTCCGCGATTGCGGTAGCGGCAGATCAGTTGCGTTCGGGAACCTGCGACATGATCGTCTGCGGGTCGGCACAGCGTTCGATGAGTCTGTCGGCTTTCGAGGCGCTGGACATGAATGGTCAACTGGTACGATCGGGCCTACCAGAAGATGTTCCAGATGACTGCAGCCGGATTCTTCCGGGTGAAGGCGTTGTGGCATTGATGCTGTGCCGACTGTCCGATGCCAGACGGCTGGACCTTCCGATCCACGGAATCCTGGGTGATGTTGTTCAACTTTGTGAATCTGCGGGACGGCCTTCAATGGCCTTTGAAGAGAATGCGACGGGCTGCGATGGTGATGCGGTACAGGTACTGAATGCCGCAGATGCAAAAATTGTTCGCCAAGTCGGCTACCTTGCCGGAGCCCACTCGCTGGTCCGCATCACGGCGGAAACGCTTGCGGCTCAGCAGGAGCATCACACTTCCGAGCCAGTGACATCCATCAGGATTGCCGCGCGGACGGCAGACGGTATCGTGCTGCACACTTCGCTTTCGATTCCGACTGCAGCGCCTGGCATCGAAACTCAGGTTCCACCGACTCCACTGATTCAACAGCGAGTTTCATTACCATTGAGTATGCAGGTGTCTCCCCAAATGTCGACTGCCACAACAGCCATCGAGGGTCCATTACGAAGCGTTCGGTTTGCGGCCACATCCAGTGCTTCGCTGCTGCAATTACTCAAAAATGCCAGTACTCGTGTAAATCAAATTGGTATTGATAATCGCGTGATTCGTGAGACTGAGGCTACGGCATCTGCATCTGCATCGTTCGAATATACTTCCGACGACATTTTTCGCGCGACGATTCTGGTATCCTCAATCGATCAACTGCAACAACGTCTGACGGCGGCTGTCAAAGCCGCCGAAGCTGGAAAATTTCGTACGCTGCTGGATCGTGAACGTGTAATCCTGTGGCAGACTCAGGAACAAACACCGCGCGTCGCGTGGCTCTTTCCCGGTCAGGGATCACACTATCCTGAAACGCCGGCAGTGTTTTCCGCCAGCGAAGTTGCGAGACGCACTCTAACGGAGACAGATGACCTCTACACAGCCAGCAATCTGCCTCGATTGAGCTCAGCGTTCGACAACACAGCGATCAAACCGGGTGTCGATGTGTGGTGGGCCCAGGCATGGGTACTGGGCGTGTCGGCAGCCTTGATTGAAACCCTGAAAGCCGAAGGTCTGCGTCCGGATGCCGTGCTGGGGCATAGTTTTGGTGAGTTTACGGCTTCGCTGGCAGCAGACGTCACAACGTTACCGCAGTCGATCGAGCTGGCAAAACATCGAGCCAACGCAGTGATGTCACATATGCGTGTCCCCGGCGGACTATTGTCAATTCGCGCTGCGATGCATGAAGTGGATGCGATTCTGAAGTCTGCCGGGCTGGCTGTGTATGTGACGCATCTCAATTCGACAAAGCAAACTGTGATCGCCGGAAGTCGAGAAGGCATCGTATCAGCGAAAGCACTTCTGGACAGGCATGGCATCGCGTCGATGTCTGTTTCGGTGCCCGCACCGTTCCATACGCCACTGATGATGGAAGCAGAAATTGCGTTTGAACGTATGTCAGCCAGCGTTCCAATGCGGCCTCCGGTGTGCGGATTTTTGTCAGCCACCTGCGTGCAGTATCTGGCCGAACCCTCCAGCATTCGCAGTAGTCTTGTGCGTCAGTTGACTCAGCCGGTGATGTATATGCCATCGATTCAGCGGATGCTGGGCGAAGGCTTTCGTGTATTCCTTGAAGTCGGGCCAAATGACGTGCTCACACGTATGAATCGCGACATCGTGGATTCTCAGGCGTTGTGCATAAGTCTGGATGTTCCCGGTCAGCCGTTTGCAGAACGCATGCAGTTGGTTCATGCTGTACTGGAATGTGTTGCCAACGTTTCCAGCGTGCCGCGCCGTGCCGTGTCATCGAACACGCCGCCGATGATTGAAGCGATTGGCCACACTGGGAGTAATACGGTTCTCGCTGGTCAAAGTGACACGGTCTTCGACGTGACGCGATCGCGGCGCACAGGTCGTAAATCGGCACCTCAGCAGGACGAGTTCGGCTCACAGGATCGAAGCTGGGATCTGCCGGCGAATGAGAACGACAGACCGGCGGACTCTGTACCGCAAAGATTTGCAGATTCCATTTCGACAGTCCAGCCGCTGACATCAACGACGGCGTCAGCCACTTCCGCAGTTTCCAATACGCAACTTCGAAGTTTCGTGCTGGATCTGGTCGTCGAGCTGACGGGTTACGCTCCGGACGTTGTGGACTTCGACGCAGATCTGGAGGCCCATCTTGGGATAGACAGTATCAAGAAAGCTCAAATTCTTGGCGAACTCGGCGTGTGGCTGGGAATGACCGTGCGCCCCGATGGATTACGATTTGATTCCGTCCGCACACTTGACGACGCTATTCGAACGGTGCAGAAACTAGCGGAGGAGCAGGATTCTGCGGCGAGCCGGGATAGGTTAGCCCCCAGCCCTCAGCACCTCTCAACACCGCTGGTTCAATTTGCACCAGCCGCAACAGTTCAGCAAAATGGCCGTGAAGTCTACGACACGGAACGCCGCGGCGCGTTGCCTCCGAACGCTCAACTGGATGCCCTTTTGATCGACTATGTTATCGATCAAACCGGCTATACCCCTGACATTGTCGATCTGGACGCGGATCTGGAAGCCGATCTGGGACTGGACAGTATCAAACTGGCGCAGTTGATTGGTCAGATGCGTGAACAGTTCAATCTGGAATCATTGACGCTGGAATCGATTAGTCAAAAACGATTCCGCACGCTGCGCGAGATTCGTGAGTTTCTGGTGCAACAGGCGGGCGGGCCATTACAGAATTCAGTGAGCCTAGCGGCGTCAGCCCCCGGACTGCTGGCTGCTGCGGGACAAATCAGTGCCTCCGGACCAGTCGCAGGTGAGCCTGTCCGGGAACTGACACTGCCCGGCTCACTAGGAGGTTTTGAGACAGTTCGCGGTATGGAACCCGTGAGTGAAATTACACCGGAATGGTCACAGTGGTTCTATCCGAACAATGTTGCACCAGCGTCTGTAAATGCTGCGATGCAGGCAGGCATTGAACGAGGTCGAAAGCATCAAACGCAGGTCCGCGCGGCTCTTCGCTCTCTTGTGACTCAACCTGTGGCACAGTTTGTTAAACGCGACTGGAGTTCCGTAGAGGCAGCGCACATTTCAGGCATCGCCGTCGGTGCGGGTGTGGCTGAATCATCCGTGCAATTTGCTGTGGCTGTGGTGCGCGATCGTTTGCATCCGGCAACATTGGACGTTGTGGACGCGCCGGTGAAGTCAGTCGCTCGCACAGAGCAGCTTGACGTTCCTGTCCTTTCAGCTGTGTCACAGGAAACCCAGCGATTTGCTCTGCGAGTGGTCCCGGCTCCGCGCCGCGCGGGCATGCCGCTTATGCCGCTTAATCCGGAACTGCACGGAGCAGCGTTGATCCTCGGAGCGAATGCGCTGGCCGAATCGCTGGCTGAGCGTATTCGTCGACTGGGCCAGAAAGCGATCGTACTGAGCACCTCCGTTCCGATCGCACAGCTTGAGCAGACACTCGCCGATTTGTGGAAGCACACGGCGACCCCGCATTTGTTTCTGACGATGGCGTTTGATTCCGAATCTACAAGAAACGTGACACAGGAAGACTGGAAACACCGCCGACCGGCGGCTTTGGAGGTACCATTTCGCATCTGCCAATTGTGGATGCAGCGGACGATTGATGCGAATCAGATGGAAAATGCCAGCGTAGTCGCAGTGACCCAACTGGGCGGCGATTTCGGTTTCAGCGGTCGGCAGGTGCGTTCCATCGAAGCCATCGGCGGACTGGTCAAAGCGATGCTGATCGAAGCTTGGATGCGGGGCTTTCGCACGACGCCGATGAAGGTGATCGATCTAGCATCGGACATGCCGCCCGATGTTTCCACCAGCGGCATTTTGCAGGAACTGGCTGTTCCGTCGTATGACATGGAGATCGCCTTCCGAGGCTCACGCAGCGCCGAACGTCATTGTGTACAGGCAGTGGCGGCGCCGTTGAATGATTCTGTTGCAGCCACAAGCAGGGAAGCGAGGCCCCGCATCACGCGCGGCGGCACATGGATTGTTTCCGGCGGCGGGCGCGGCATCACAGCGGTGATCGCGATGACACTCGCAAAGAAATATGACCTGAAACTGCATTTGCTGGGCACAGCGCGTGTTCCACAGCTCAGCGAAGACTTTGTGCGCCAGGTCGCTGCAGATCGCAGCGGCGTTCGAAATGCTGTTATGCAGGACGCATCAGCCCGCAGGGTCAGCCCAGTTGAAGCGTGGCGAAATACCGAGAAAGCAATCGAGATCGATGCAACTCTGCGGGACTGCCAACAGCAGAAAATCACCGCGACGTATCACTGCTGCGATGTATCGAACTTTGCCGAAGTGGAATCAGTCATTCGCTCAATTCGTCAACAGTCGGATCCGATCTGCGGCGTGATCCATGGTGCCGGTGCCGGTCAGGACGCGCGGTTTGATCGCAAGCGACCCGACAAAGTGGAAAAATGTCTGCGTGCCAAGATCGACGGATCATTCGCGCTGATGCAGGCGACCAATTCCGATCCGCTGGACTGGTTCGTGACATTTGGTTCGATCAGCGGGCGTTTCGGCGCAAATGGTCACACAGATTATTCACTGGCCAACGACATGATGGCCAAGATTGTTGATCGCTATCGCAGTCAGCGGCCTGAAGTGCGCAGTCTGACCTTCCACTGGCACGCCTGGGGCGATATCGGCATGGCGACGAAGCCGGAGGCGAAACTGGCTCTGGAAATGATTGATATGGAGTTCATGCCGGCTCGGGACGGCATTGCTCACTTTATGCGTGAACTGGAATTCGGCGGTGATGAGCCCGAAGTCTTGATTACCGATGAGAGTTATTTCCGCAAATTCTTCCCGGCGGAACGGCTGTCGCTGACGTCCAGCGCGTCAAATTCGCTGCCGCTTCCGTTGCTGTCCTCCACAGTGACTCAGCATGAAGACGGCATTTGTTCCAGCGTAGTAACTTTGAATCCTGTGTCCGATCGATTCTTGTCACAGCACCGCGTTCAAAACCGTCCAACGTTGCCGTTTGTGGTCGCGTTGGAATTGATGGCGGAAGCCGTCCGAGTCAGAACCGGGCAGTTCAGCGTTGGCGTCTGCACTCAGGCGCTGGCAAAGCAGGCGATTCGATTTGCAACAGACGACCCACTGGCGGTGACTGTGCAGACTCGTCTGACCGGCAATGGAATCATTGAATGCCGATTACTGGCTGATGTGCGTCGCCGTGATGGTCGTATGGTGGAAGAAGATCGTGAATATTTCCTCGCGATGTTTGATGTGAGTGGTCAAACGTCAGTGTCCGCTCCGGAGATGCCGGGCGTCAGACATATTGACAATGCACTTCGCTGGCAGCGAGTCGAGTATGGAACTTCGGACGGGTTGATCTACCACGGGCCGGAGTTGCAGGAGTTGCGTGAAGTCGCAGATGATGGCCAGTCGATTATTGGTCGGATTGCGGCGTCCGCTCCTGTCCAGTTGTTTGGAGGTTCCCGCGCCCGAGGCTTCACGGTGCCTTGCGCGACGATGGATGCATGTCTGTACGCAGTCGGCTACGCTGCATGGCATCGATATCAAAAACCAAGTCTTCCCGTGCAGTTCGGGGTGATCGAATTTGGCCGCTTACCAGACCCTGGGGAACCATGCGTGGTCAGCATTCAGCAGAAGCAGCTTCTGGAATCCGGCGCTTGCTGGGACTTTCAGTTAGATGGTCATAATGGAGACCGATTGCTGACAGTGAGTGGTTATCAAATCGGATGGTTAAAAAATCACTGAATCAACGATGTACCAATCTTCCACAGCATTTGAAGCACCGCTGACACCTCGAATGTTCTTCGCGGCAGACGTGCATGCGCTGGAAAGCCAGTGCGTGTTTGAGAAGACCTGGCAAATGGTTGGACTGGCATCCTCGATCAGCAAACCGGGACAGTATCTTTCGACCGAGATCGGCAGTGTTCCTGTAATTGTCCGGAACTTTGACGGGGAGATGGTGGCACTTAGGAATGTGTGCGCGCACCGACATTGTTCGCTGGTGACGTCGCCGCTGGGGCAGAACGAAAAACTCAAGTGTCCCTTTCATGGCTGGGAGTACGGAGCGGACGGCAGGACGCGCAGGATTCCAGCAGCAAAAAACTTTCCGGACTTCAATCGCGAACACTACAAGCTGGCATCATTTCCGCTGGAAATCTGCGGAGATCTGTTGTTCGTGCGTGTTGCCAGTGACGGGCCGTCGTTGCGGGTATGGCTCGGGGACCTGTACGATCGCATTGAAGAATGGACGTCTTTTCCAACATCAAAGCTGGCGGTGAGTCGGCTTCTTCCGTTACCAGCGAACTGGAAAATCCCGGTCGAGGCCGCGTTGGAGAGTTATCACATACCGGAGGTCCACGCGCAGACATTTGGCGAAGATCCCGGCGAATCGAAGAGTGATCATGCGTTCGCGAAGTATACGACGTCGTTCTTCACATCGTTCAACACGCCGCGTCTCATCGACAAGCTCCTGAAAGTCTATGAACAGTTCATTCTCAAAATTCTCGGCGCGTCGTTTAACGCAAAGTACGAACATCATCATATCTTTCCAAATCTGTTGATATCCAATACCAGTTCGTTAACGCTCGTGCAGACCGTGAGACCGCTCACCGCCGAAACAGCCGTCAGCAATGTCTGGCAGTACGGACGACTGTCGGTACGGAGCAATCCGATTTCAAAGCTGACCGCGTTTCTGTGGGGACGCTTTACGGGCTGGTTGTCGTATCAGATCCTCAAAGAAGACATCAGCATTTTCCCCAGCGTACAGCGCGGTGCACGGGCTGCAACGGATCGCGCGATCCTTGGCCGCTGTGAAGAACGGCTGTATGCGTTTGAAAGGTTTTTGCATGACCAGATTCTGGCACAGAATGGATGCGACATTATGGCGGAAGACGGCATAAAAACAGGCGCGTGCGAGGCCGCATCGATGTGTTCGAAAACGCCCTGTGCGGTGGAGGTCACAGAGTGATCAGCTTAAACGGCAAAGTCGCATTGGTGACCGGTGCTTCCCGTGGCATCGGGCGTGCCTGCGTAGAATCGCTTGCGGCTTGTGGCGCGGCAGTGGTCGTCAATTTCCTGAAATCACAGGATGCCGCGAAGGATCTGGTGAATCTGATTCAAAGCCGTGGGGGTCGAGCGATCGCGGTGCGGGCCGATGTATCAGAACGTGACGATGTGCAGGCCATGATCGATGTGGTCGGCGAACAGTACGGACGGCTGGACATCATTGTGAGCAACGCAGCGGCCGGCGGATTTCGACCATTGACTCAGGTGACTCCTGCGGGCTTCGATTCCATCCTGCGCATGAACGCCGCCCCGTTGATATGGCTGACTCAGGCAGCACTTCCCCTGTTCAAAGCGTCGCAGGACATTTCTCGGGTCATTGCGATCTCCAGTCACGGGTCAATGCGTGGTATCGCGAACTACGGACTTATCGGCACTTCCAAGGCCGCGTTAGAAAGTCTGGTACGGCATCTGGCGTTTGAACTGGGGCGATCGGGTGTAAACTTCAATGCCGTCATGCCCGGGATTGTCGAAACGGATGCAATCAAGACGCTGCCCGGATCAGCCGGAATGCTGGCGTCTGTGCGGGAACAGATTCTTGTACGCGATCGAATGCTGCAACCCGCCGATGTTGCTGGGACGGTACTGTTTCTGTCCAGTCCGTTGAGCGAACTCATTCAGGGGCAGGTGATTGTAGTGGATGGCGGAATCAGTATTCGGGTATAGTCTGACAATTGTCGGTGGCAACGAGGTTTTATCATGGTTGTTCCAGCACCAACATTCGATGCTCAGAAGCGCTCTGAAACGAACGTCGTACGTGCGGCGGAAACACCGGTGATGGAACCGTTACCGCTGACCCCGCTGGAGCAGTTCCTGCTGCAGTGTGCTGGGCCGCAGTCCCCGATGGTGATTCGGGTCGTGTTACGGCTCACCGGTGACTGCCAGCCGGACCTGTATGTGCAGACGCTGCAGCGCGCGATTGCGCGACATCCGCTGCTCAGTTGCCGAATTCAGAAGATCAATCGACAGTGGTGCTGGATGTCGGGCACACCGGAACCGGTTGTCATCAGTCGCCGATCCGGGTCCATTTTTGAACTCGAAAGCGGTACGGGAAGCAAGTTCATTGACCTGACACAGTCCGCCGGACTGCATACTTCAATTGCGGTTCTGGATGACGGCGTCAAGGTCTATTTGGACGTCCATCACGCAGCGTCCGATGGAAACGGCCTGCGACAGGTAGTAATCGAGTGGTTTCATCTGTATCACTGCGAAGTGACCGGCACACCTTCGAAACTTCCGGTGATCGACCCGGATCGTCTGTTGCAAAGACACCGGTTCCCGCAGCCCGCATCGATTGCTCCGATCAGCATGAAGCAAGCGTTGCGAAACTTCTGGGCGACGATTCGAGGCCGCACGTCGCGTTGGGCGGCGGTCGGGAGCGGTGATCGCAACGCCCTGCAGCCGACATCCAGCCACTGCGTCGAAATCATTCTGTCGGATGAACAGGGTGATCAGCTTCGTGAGCGAATGGCGGCATGGGAAGTGAAGCTCAATGAACTGGTGATGGTCTGCACCATGAGCACATTTGCGGAGCTGGCACCTCCCGGCAGGATGGATCATCATGTCATGGTCCTGAATCCGGTCGATATGCGGATGCCATCCGACCGCACGTTGCCGGCGACCAATCGCTTTGGCTTCGCTTTCATGCGCCGACCGCGTGCAGAGTGTTTAAATCCCGTCGCAATCCTGCGTGGAATTCATGACGAAATGACCTACGTGCGATCGAATTACGTCGGAGTGGAATTCATCAAAGGGCTGGCGACCGCGTCGAAGATTCCTGGCGGAATCGATCTGTTTCGCAGGCTGGGCCTTTTCATTCCTTCGATTCAATGGACCAGTCTGGGAGATGTTTCGCGGGGGAGTAAACGATTAATGCCGTGGAAGGACGGGATGCCGATTTCCGGAAACCTGCAACTGGCGACAGTGACCGGATTTGCTCCCTGCGTGGATGACGTTCCCGTGAGTATCGCGACGTGTGAAACGAACCGGAAAATTACGCTCACAGTGCGATCATCGCCACGATTCCTGACGATGTACGAGACGCAGAAATTTGCCGCGATGCTTGTTCAGAGCCTTTGCACGTTTGAGCTGCCGGACGATACCTGTGACGTGAAGCGAGCCAGCGCAGCACTGACAAGTGGAGCAACCGACGAAAATGAATCTGGCTGATCCCGTTGAAGTGTTTCCAGATTGTCGGCTGTGGCTGGCGTACTTTGACGACGGATCAGGCGATTCTGTTTCAAGCCCGAAGAGCGCTCTTGCGGAAGCGAAATTGAGTGTTCGTGATCAGCTCCGATGGCAGCAGTATCGGCCTGCGACAAAGAAGCGACAGTTTCTCAATAGTCGTCGGGCCGTGCGGGCCGTGCTGCAACGGGAACTCGGTGACGACGCAGCCCACATTCAGTTTGATTCCGATTCGCAGGGATGTCCCATCCTGCTGTCTCAACAAGTCGGTCCCTGGCCTCAGATAAGTCTTTCACATTCCGGCAACGCCGTGGCTATCGCGATTTCCATGAACGCATTCCCGATTGGTGTCGATATCGAAGTTGTCGAGCCGCTCCGAGCGGATGCCTTGCGGCTGATTGCGTCACATCCGCAGGAGAGGGCCTGGTGCGATCGGGAAACAGGTCGCGAATCCGATGCGTTGGCAACTCTCTGGACGATCAAAGAGGCGGTCTGGAAAACGCTGCACTGTCGCGATGAGATTCCGATTTCCGAAATATCGATTGAATTTGATCGCGGAATTCTGACGCCCTGTGTGGCAAATTCGGCGTTCCAGGACGCCAAATTTCGCACGCAGTTGTTTGTCTTCGAGTGTGAGGCTGTTGTTCCGGAGACAATTCGTCTCGCGGCGGGCGACACTCCATTACGCGGCTGCGTAATGCAACGAGTGACCGAGCCACATCGTTACGATGCACCGTGAGTCACCGCTGAATCGCTCTTCCCCCGCAAAGATGCCGCAGCCACTGCTCCGAATGGTCCGACGCCGGTGTCTCCTCCCAAGGTGCTTTTCCGAAGATTTTGCTCGCAACGGACAGACAGGCAATATAGGGTCTTTAGGTGATGGCCCGAACCGTGGTCAAACCCCTTGGCACCGGGAATTTGCCGACGA
This sequence comes from Planctomycetaceae bacterium, assembly GCA_947476295.1. Taxonomy (GTDB): domain Bacteria; phylum Planctomycetota; class Planctomycetia; order Planctomycetales; family Planctomycetaceae; genus SXXK01. The sequence goes on from CANJQC010000042.1 coordinate 21,832, forward strand.
GTTGTAGGGATTGAGACAATTGTCAGGACGAAGCGACCTTCGTCCAGCCCCGACGCATCTCCCTAAGAGTTTGCTTATGAGTTCGTTCGCGACGCTGAAGTCTCCCCCGGCACCCCGCAGCCATTGGCTTTGGGGCAATCCGGAAGTACTGGCCGACCCGCTTGCGTTCATGCGAAAGATGGCTTCGGATTATGGAGGTATCGTGAGCCTGCGTTTACTGACGCACACGGCATGGATGGTGACTGACCCAGCGGCAATTGAGTCGGTGCTGATCAGGCAGGCAGATAAGTACCGCAAGCATTTTGCAGTGCGACTACTCCCGATTGCTCTGGGCAACGGGTTGTTGACGAGTGAAGGGGACTTCTATTCCCGCCAGCGTCGCTTAGCACAGCCGGCGTTTCAGCGTTCGCAGGTCTCCCAGTATTACTCGACATTTGTCAGCGCGACTCAGCGCATGCTGGACACATGGCAGGTTGGGGAAAGTCGAGATATTCTCCAGGAAATGCACACATTGACTCTTGGCACAGCATCAAAAACGTTGTTCGGAGTCGATGCAGAATTTCAGTCTGAATGCGTCCGCGCTGCGCTCCGAGTCGGCCAGGCAGAGTTTGTGCGGCGACTTCTCACAATCTTTCACTTTCCGATATGGGTGCCGACACGCTCCAATCGTCGACTCCGCCGCGCTACGCGGGACCTTGACGACATTATTTACGGCTTTATTCGGCAGCGGCGAGCCTCCGGCGAGCAGCGCGGCGATCTGCTTTCGATACTGCTTCATGCTCGTGACGGAGTCGATCAGACAGGGATGACAGACAAGCAACTGCGGGATGAATGCCTCACAATTTTTCTGGCCGGTCAGGAGACGACGGCCTTGGCAATGTCGTGGTGCTGGTGGTTGCTGGCAGAACATCCGCACGTGGCAGACCGAATTTATGCGGAAGTTGATACCGTGTTTAACGGTCAGATCCCAACCATGGAAGGTCTGACTCGCCTGCAGGAGACTGAGCACGCTCTTCTCGAAGCGATGCGACTCTATCCCCCGATCCATGTGATCGGCCGTGAACCGCTGGTCGATACAGAGATTGCGGGTTTTCATTGCCCACGAGGGACAACGCTGTTGATGCCGGCATGGGCCGTACATCGGAACGAGCGGTATTTTAAGAACCCGGACGCATTTCTTCCGGAACGATGGCGTGATGGCTTCGAAAAGCAACTCCCGAAGTGCGCCTATTTTCCATTCAGCGCGGGACCGCGCATCTGCCTGGGAACGCATTTTGCGATGCTGCAAATGAAGCTTGTTATTGCAATGATCGCGCAGCGGTTTCAGTTCACACTGGCACCAGGGCAGAAGGTGACTCCAAACGTTCAAATCACCCTTCAGCCATCTCCGGGCGTGCCGGCGATTGTCCGCTCCAGACAGTCGATCCATAATTCTGACTTCCGGGGCTCCCTTGCACACTCATCAACGGAGTGATGATCAGGGATCCGGCTGCACGCCACAATCTATTTCCGTTGTCGCTGGTAAATCTCGGCCAGAATGTCTTCGACGGATTTGAGCTTCTTGCCGGATTCCATGATTGTCTCGATGCGGTCACGGGCGTCCTGCGGGCTGTGGCCGACGCTCACAAGGGCTTCGTAGGCTTCTGACATGAGGTCTGAGGCGTTGTCCGGTGCGTCCGGAATTCGGGCGGCGATCATCAATGCGAACTTGGTCATCTTGCGCCGGAGTTTGGCGACGATGCGTTCGGCCATGGCCGGGCCAATGCCGGGAAGTGTACTGAGCGTCTTCACGTCTTTTTCTTCGATCGATGTTGCAATCTCACGCACCGGTCTCACCATTGCTCGCAACACTTTCTTGACGCCCAGACCATCGACGGAACACACAAATTCAAAGAACTCCAGTTCCGCTTCATTCATGAAGCCGATCATGCGCGGCGTGAGTCGTCCCTGTTGGGGATTACCTTCGAGATACTCGATCGTGCGAAGGCTGACTTCCGTGTCTATCTTAGACTGCAACTGGCGACGGACGATGTCCGGCAACAGAACCTCGTGGTCAAATCCGCCGATGCGAATAGTGGCGCAGACTTCATTCAGACCCACAAGCAGGCCAGTAACGCGAGTAATCAAATAACACCTCAAATGTCAGGATGTCAACAAATTGGAAAAGGGGTCAGGAACCAATAGTGCCGAGCACCCTTCGGGCCATTTGGCTAATGGTTCCTGCCCCCTTTTCAAAAACTACGCCGCAAAACGCACGGAATGGTACAGACACAACGCGACAGCGGAAGCATCGGCGACGTCGTGTGGTTCGGGCAGTTTCGTGAGTCTCAGCGCTGCCTGAATGGCATGTTGCATCTGATCCTTGGGAGCCTTCCCGCTGCCGGTCAGCAGTCGTTTAACTTCAGCCGGAGTATAGTGAATCACGGGGATTCCGGCATCTGCGATCGTCATCAGAATCGCACCGCGCGCATGTGCCAGCAGCAGCGACGATTTGACGTTGAGGGCGTTTGAAAAGACCTGCTCAATCGCGACGATTTCCGGCTTTAATTCCGCCAGCACTTCGCGCAGTCCACAACCGATCTCATGCACGCGCTGATGCAGACTCAAGCTCTTCGTGGACTGAATTACACCGCCTTCCCGCAGGAAGGGCCCGCGCGATGTACGTTCAATCAGCGCGTAGCCGGTGCGGTTAAGACCCGGATCGATTCCTAAATATCGGGTCTGCTTCTGCACAAGGTTTTGAGAACGTACGGTAAATTCCATGCTCACATCCTTGTGAAGTTCTGTGTGAAGCAAACCTGATCTGCGACCATGGGTTAAACAGTTTCACGTACCATCAAGACAACAACGTCGGCTGAGATTGATTCGCCACGTCCGACCGGGCCGACCTTTTCACCCGACTTTGCTTTAACGTTAACAACATCGGGCAACAGGTTCAGAAGTGCTGCCAGCCGAATACGAATCTTCGGTTTCCATAGTGCCATGCGAGGGCGTTCTGCATGGATGGTACAGTCGAGGTTGACTATTCTCCAACCACGTTTCAAAATGCTCTGCAGCACGGCATCTAGGAGCTTCGTCGAATTGGCATTCTTCCATTCGTCGCTGGTGTTCGGAAACCACTCGCCAATATCGCCCTGACCTGTCGCGCCCAGCAAAGCGTCGATCACGGCGTGCAGCAGCACGTCGGCATCGCTGTGCCCGTCGAGTCCAAAGTCGGCGTCTGTGATGTGTACACCGCCGATGATGAGCGGTCGTCCGGAAATCGTGCGATGCGTATCGTGGCCTTCGCCGATGCGCAGACTGGACGATGTCGATTTTTCGTTTTCCATCAGCAGTTTCTGTAACGAACTCGGGATTTATGCTGGACGCCGGATCTCATACGATGCTGAGCCTTTACACCACGGCTCGGCAATCTGTGCCGAAGTATGCAGGCATTAAAGATTCGAACTGTCTTCCAAAACCTCGCAATTTGCCAGTTCAATCATGTCTTTCCGAGTCTGCCGTTGACTCAAAAAGGGCGTCTGCCGTACGGTTCGAGGATTCCCAGTCTGCGGAGACCGTTGAATATCCGTCAGATTCGCGACTGCGAACGTGATCGTTTAGTCCCTATACAAAGATATCACAATGTCACACGCACCAGCCCTTGCTGCGGCAACGCTTATGTTGTTGCTGCCAGGCTGCGCGCTGTTTCCGGCGAACGGAGAGGTTTCAAAGAGCGTCGCAGCGACTCAGGACTGGTTAGGAACGACGGCGGAGGCAGACGACGGCCCGACACTCAAAAGCGCTCGACTGGAAGCAAGTATTGTGACTCGGCCGGCACATGACGAGCGAATTCGTCAGCATGTATGGCTGGAACTGGACGAGAGCGGGCTCATGGCACCGGATCGGCGTCAGCGACTGAATCGAAGCGGATTCCGTGTTGCGGTCGCGAGTGGCACAACTCCGTGGGCTCTTCAAAGTCTGGCACGCGAAGCCCTGGCGGCCCTTCGATCCACCGAAGGACAGGCATCGTCAAATTCACCGGTGAATGATCGGTTCGCTGCGATGGGACCGACCTTCAGTGTGTTGGAGAATAGTAAGAGTCTCATTGAGGTTCAAAGTCAGCTTGATTCGGCTATGTTGCCGCTCAAAGAACTCCCCGAACTTGCCGTGCTTCGCGATCAATCCGGTTTGCGCTGCGTGATGGAAGTCTCTGTCAAAGAACTTACGGAGGATACGGTTCTGTTGAGCGTGTTGCCTCAGATTCATATTGGAGCCAACACGACGCGGTTCAGCATCAGCGGGGCGATGGAGCAACTGCCTGTGCGGCAGAATATCGTACCCCTCTATGACCAGCAGTTTACCGTCCGGCTGCACACTGGCGACATAGTCGTTATCGGGCAACAACGATCTGAGACGTGGAATTCCGGTCGTCTGTTCTTTGAACCACTCACTGGAAGCGCGGCGACGGAACGGCTGATGATGATTCGCCTGGCGGGCATCGATCAGCTGAAAGGTAAGAGTGATCCGTCATTCCGGCTGGGCGCTTATGACAAGTACTGAGAATGGCGATCGAGATTCAGATCAACCGTCGCAGCCGCTATTGCATCTGGTCCTGTATCAGCCGGAGATTCCGCAGAACACCGGCAACATCGGTCGCACATGCGTTGCGATCGGTGCCAAGTTGTGGCTCATTCGTCCATTGGGGTTTCGCGTCGATGATCGGTCGCTGAAACGAGCGGGCATGGATTACTGGCAGCATCTGGACTGGGAGGTTGCTGACAGTTGGGACGATGTGCGAAAGAGCCTGCCCGATTCACAGGTATGGTGTCTCACAAAAACAGCCAGAAGGCTCGTGTGGGAGGCCACATTTCGAGAAGGCGACGTACTGCTCTTTGGTTGCGAATCCAGAGGGCTTCCCGCGTCAATCCTGAACCAGAACCCCGCCAGCAACCTCAAGCTGCCCATGAGCGATCTTGTTCGCAGCCTCAACCTTGCCAGCACCGCCAATACCGTTGCGTATGAAGCCGTGCGGCAGTTGTCCAGCCGGGCCAGCGGATGACGGTCAGTGAAAGGTGTGTCTGAGGTACCCGCATTCAGACCAATGACGACGCTGTGCGGTGAACGTGTCGTGGGATTGGGCAGGATATATGGGAAGCGCTGATCAGAACGAATGAAGACGTCGAGATCTACAGTGATCTGTTCGCAGGTAGACACCTTTAAATCCGTGGCCTTTCCAGTGCCGGACCATGTTCTCCATTGCCTCTGCGGTGTCCATCGCCGCGTCGGTCCCTAGCCCGTAGACCAGGCACATGTCACCGCAACTCGGGATAAGGTTCCTTTTTGGCAGTGGCAGCTCAGCCGAGGCACTGCCAACCGTGACTGCGAGGAGTGTCAGAATGAGCACGTCTTTCATCTGGAACCTCTCACGATGTTTTTCCTGGAGCGATTTTAATTGCTGCCGGACAGAGAGTAGAGCTTTGCCTCGCGGAAGTGAAATCGTGCATGGATCTGTCGTGCTTTGAGTGTGCTGCCGTTTTTCCCTTCCCAAAGCAAAGGTATGGCTTGTCCCTGCTGGTTTTAAATCAGGCATTTTTCCCGTTCGTAGCTAGGCAGAACTTGACCATTTTCATAACGCAGTTCAACAGTCCAGTCGATGCCCGGCTCCGAGGCTAAAGGCTACAGCACGCCAAAAGTTTCAAACGCGACGGTGGCTGACATGCCGCCGCGAATAGCATCGCGTACCTGATTTTCTGCATTGACCTTATTCCAGGCCGCTCGCACGACGGACGTTTCCACGGCCTGAGGCACGATAACGACGCCGTCCTGATCGGCAGCAATCAGATCACCCGGACGAATGACGACACCGTCAATTTCCACTGGCACATCAAAGTCAATCACGCGCTGTCGATCGCGGCTGTCATACGGACAGCAGCCTCGTGCGAACACCGGAAACTTCATGCCGCGCATCTGAGCGACATCGCGGACTGCACCATCAACGACAACACCGACACAGCCGGCATTACGTGCGGCGGTGGAAAGCAATTCTCCCCAGATGCCGGACCGCATTGAACCAGCTGCCGCGCACACCAGTACGTCGTCTGGACGACAGGCATCTACAGCTTCAAGTTCCAGCCTGTACGGTTTCGGATCGACATGAGCCATATCAGCCCAGAGCGTCGTGCGGCAGCGACCGATCAGAATCACATCGGGTAACGTGACTGGAAGCATCGCTACGCGCGGCGACTGATGAGTCAACCCGGCGGCGTCCAGTGCATCGCACAACAATGGCACGGTGAGTCTCGCACGCATCATCTCAAGTGTGATCGCCGTTTCAGTCACTGCATCAGCGGAATTCGACATTGTGAGTCTCTCGTAATATCCATTCAAAACCAATTTACCATACCCGTACAATTCATAGCGCACGGTATAACGTACCGATTGACGCACGGCAAGCACTACGTTCCAATGCGGAACCGTCCGTCTCTGCATACTAAAGGAACCACTCGTGCCCCAACCACCGCGAATCTTTATCGCCGGGCTGTTTCATGAGACTCATACGTTTCTGGACGGCACTACGGCGTGGGATGATTTCCATATCGTTCGTGGCGAGAAAGTTCTGACTCTGAAAGGCGACAGCAGCCCGATGGGTGGCGTGCTGGAAACTGCCGGGCAACTTGGGTGGAATGTCGTTCCGGCGCTGTCCGCCGCCGCTTACCCGAGTGCGATTGTGCAGGACGAAGTGTTAGAACGGTACTGGAATGAATTTTCGGCCGCGCTTGCAAAGTGCATCCAGTCCGGGCCGCTGGACGGCATCTTTCTGGTCCTTCATGGCGCCATGACCTGCGAAACGATTGACGACGTCGAAGGCGAGCTGCTCGAGCGTTTGTCACAGCAGTTACGGACAGTTCAGGCAAGATCGTCAAAGGTCATTCCAGTCTTTGGCGTCTATGATCTGCACGCCAACTTTACGCCTAAGATGGCTCAGTTCTCGCAATGTCTGGTGTCGTACCGTGAAAACCCTCATGCTGATGCTCGCGAATCAGCCGTTCGCGCGGTTCGTCTGATGGATCGGTGCCTGCGAACGTCTGAAACGCCACGGACATTACTGGCACAACCGCCGATTGTCTGGCCACCGACCGGAACGGGCTCGGCATCAGACCCGATGCAATCGCTGTTGCGAATGGCTCGGCAGCTTCAGTCCGATCATCCGAATTTCTGGGAAGTCAACGTCACAGCGGGCTTTGCGTTCGCAGACACGTTCGATACAGGAGTCAGCTTTGGTATTGTTACGACCGGCGATGATGACGAAGCCAAATCCGCATTGAAGCAGTTATCTGATCAGGCTCTGCGACTCGCTCCGCTGGGCAATGTCGTTGAACGACCGGTCGATGATGTTCTTGCCGAGCTACCTCGGAACGAACCCGGGCTGACGGCTGTTGTTGAACCATCCGACAACATTGGCGGCGGCGGGCCTGGCGACTGCACGGGACTGTTGCGAGCCTTCATCCATCATGGATTTACAAATACGGCGATCTGTATCTGTGATCCCGATGCCGTACGCAGGCTGCAAGACCAATCACTTGGCGACCGGGTTGAACTTGCCATCGGCGGACGTGGAAGTCGGCTCGATCCTGGTCCGATCAATCTGACGGTGAAACTTGTTCGTACGTGCGATGGTCACTTCACACTTCGCGATCGCCAGAGTCACCTTGCATCGATGGTCGGTGACCGATTCAACATGGGTGATTGCGGCATCGTCGAGTACGAGGGCATTACGATCCTGCTGACATCAGTGAAGACTCCGCCGATGGATCTCGGTCAATGGCTGCACGTCGGCCTTGATCCGTCGCAGTTCTCTTTTGTCGGTGTCAAAGCGGCGGTATCTCATCAGCGTGCCTGGGATCCGATCAGCAAAGGCAACGTCTGGGTTTCAACGCCGGGGCCGTGCTCAAGTGACTTACACCAGTTGCCGTACAGGAAGCTGCGGCGACCTGTGTTTCCGCTGGATGCGATTGATCTCCACTGTTCGAGCCCGAGGATCTGCTGACGGCTCCCATTGTCGAAGTGCGTGAGTCTGCCCAACAGTTGGGAATCACGCTCGGTATGACCTGCGATGAGGACTGCACCATATGCTGAAAGGATTCTGATGCCTAGCATTCTGCACAGCGAGAGCACGTTCCGCGGGGACGATGAGAGCCGCAGGGAACGTTGCACACTGTGTGGAGCCGAGTCTGTTTTCTTTCACAAGGATTCCGCACGCCGCTATTTTCGCTGCCAGTGCTGCCAGCTCGTTATTGCTGACCCCCGAACTTTGCCGACCCGCGACGACGAACAATCTCATTACGATCTTCACCAGAATGACCCGAGCGACCTTCGTTATCGCCTTTTTCTGAGTCGCCTCTTCGAACCCATGAATGCTCGTCTGGCTGCCAAAAGCCAAGGACTTGATTTCGGCAGTGGCCCAGGGCCAACGCTTTCGCAGATGTTTGCCGAAGCGGGTCACACGATGCAGATCTACGATCCGTTCTATGCTCCCGATCAGTCCGTGCTGCAGAGCAAGTATGATTTTGTCACTGCCAGCGAAGTGGTGGAACATTTCCATCAACCGGGTCATGAGTTCGCGAGGTTATGGTCGCTGCTGGATACTGGCGGGTGGCTCGGCATTATGACCAAACGCCTCCGCGATGCTGACTCGTTCAGCAGATGGCACTACAAGCTGGATCCTACGCATGTCAGCTTCTTCTCACTGGAAACATTTCGCTGGCTGGCAGATCACCTGAAGGCCGAATGGATTGTCGCGGGAAACGATGTTGTTCTGTTTCAGCGACGATGACCTGAGGTGTCTCATTCGTGTGAACGAATACGTCCGCGATACGCCCGGATTGACTCCATGCGCTGCAATCCTCGATCATCGTTGATCATCGGTTCATAGCAACTCACCATCCAGCGCCATCTGATGAAAGCAGTGAGTCACTTTATCCTGATTTTCGAGCAACCAGTCAATTGTCGGTTCATTTCGCATGGCTTTGCCGATGGCTTTTGATATGGCAGCGCGGTGGGTTCGGAAGAGGATCTCGTAATCAACATCTTCTGTAATGACAGCCGGGTCAAGCCAGACGGATACGATGATGCCCAGATCGTTGGCTTTTTCTTTCGGGATGTCGCCCGCGCGGACTGCATCAAGGACGCCGTTGGCAATTGCAGCCTGCACCGTTCCCATCAGAATGTTGGTATACTTCTCGTTCTTAACAGTCACCTTGCTCACCATGACCGTCACGGGGCGCACCTGAACATCGCAGTTCAGGATCGCGAAGACTTTGGAATGTCCCTTGGACTGATCACCCATCAGATTGGCGATCGCATTACCGACAGGCCCGTCGAGTTCCCCGATGACCACTTCCGGTTCCGCCGCCGACCATCCCGCTTCATCTTCCACCAGCGCTTCGCCGGTACGCATGACAATTCTCTGAGACATGATGATCCTTTGTAAGGTAATAGAATCGAGACTGGTCTTACTCATAATCATACTCTTACTCATAATCATACTCTTACTCGTAATCGATTCCTGTTGCAGCGATGTCTTGATCCCGGCGGCGCGGCGAGATGCGGCGAACCGATTAAGAGTACGATTAAGAGTATGCTCAAAAAAGCCGGCAGAGGGACGATAAGCCGGGTTCTGTCGCGGGCGTTCATTTCTCTGGGATGCCGATTACTCGACACCTCAAGCAGCCGACCCGAAGGTATGACGAATCGGACAGATTCGTGGCAGTCCGAAGACTGCCGTTCCTTCTGCTTGGCCTTGCTCCCGATGGGGTTTACCTAGCCGGCTCGGTCACCCGAACCGCTGGTGCGCTCTTACCGCACCGTTTCACCCTTACCTCCTGCCAGACCTTGCGGCCTTGCCAATCGGCGGTTTGCTTTCTGTTGCACTTGCCCGATCCTCGCGGACGGTGGGCATTACCCACCATCGTGTCCTGTGGAGCCCGGACTTTCCTCTGAGCCTCACGACTCAGCGAACGCCTGTCCCTCTGCCAGCAGGGAGTATTGTCGAAACTTCCCGGCGTTTAGCAATCGAGTCGTCATCTCAGCCGCCAATTGAGTGCATCGGGCGGTCCGGCTGGACGAAATTAGCCGTATTGATCTCGTGGCCCTCATTCTTGGCCGCAATGCATTCCAGCATCAATTCCGCTACATCATCGTCGGTCCCGCCGGACCTGAGCGTCGTCTTAACGTCGGTCTCTTCATGGCTGAACAGACAATTTCGAAACTTGCCGTCCGCTGTCACTCGAAACCGATTGCAGCTGGCACAGAACGGCTGGCTCACGCTGGCAATGAGACCAATCCTGCCGCGACCGTCCGCGAATTCGTAATCCTGCGCCGGTGCCTGCGTTGTGACAGCCCCGATGACAGGCAGCAGATCCTTTGCATCCCCCCTGTCAGTTGTTGCCACAACAGGCCTGAGCGGACCGAATTCCGATTCCAGAATCGCGATAATCTCATGAGCAAACAGCACTTTGTCCCGCTGCCATTGACCATCGGAATCTAGCGGCATGAATTCGATGAAGCGGACAACCGTTTCCGTCTCGCGAGCCATGTGACCGAATGGCACGATCTGATTTTCCGTCAGGCCGCGCACCGACACTGCGTTGAGCTTAATAGGTGAGAATCCGGCCTTTCGAGCCGCCTCAATTCCCGCCAGCACTCGTTCATACCCGTCGCGGCGTGTGACGGCTTTGAAGACCTCCGGATCAAGAGCATCCAGACTGATATTCAGCCGCTTAAGTCCCGCATCTTTCAATAGTTGAGCCTGTTCGTCCAGCAGAATTCCATTCGTTGTCAGCCCGATGTCACGGATCCCGGGCACAGCCGCAAGCCGCTGGACAAGGACATGCAGGTCGCGGCGCACCAGCGGTTCGCCACCCGTAAGTCGAATGCGATCGATTCCAAGCGTCGTACCGACGCGGACAATGCGTTCGATTTCTTCAAACGTGAGCAGGTGCTCCTTTGGCATGAACTCAACATTGTCCGCCGGCATGCAATAAAAGCAGCGAATGTTACAACGATCCGTCACGCTGATTCGCAGATTGTTGTGCAGACGCCCGAAGCGATCGATCAGCCGCTGCGGTGACTGTGCGTGGTTCATTGTCGTTCGACCGTTCAAGTATTAAGTGCCCGTTCTTTTGCCAGCGAAATCGTTTCTGGCATTCCGACAAGGGATATCCTTATGCAGGATGGACATTCATGTCCGTTGGATTGCGGGAAAACGCTGCCGATAGCGAAGATTACTGCAATTGGAAAAGATTACGCCTCTGGAACGATCTCCGGCGAGGACTCGGACATGAATGTCGAAGCTACGGGAATCGCAGCCTCAGGCCGTGAGCCCATAACGGGCTCCGGATGAAGCCACTCCGTCGCCCCATCAGCATAATGTTCCTTCTTCCAGATCGGTACGCTTTCCTTGAGCGTATCGATCAGCCATCGTCCGGCTTCGAAAGCCTGAGCACGGTGAGGCGAACTGACAGCAGCGGCGACGGCGATATCTCCCAGTTCCAGCCGCCCGTAGCGATGGGAAATCGCAACTTCAACTACATTAAAACGTTGTCGCACTTCTGCCTCAAGGCGCTGCATCGCGGCAGTTGCCATTTCGGGAAACGCTTCATATTCCAGCCATGAAGTGCGAGCTACACCTGTGAATTCACGTACGGTGCCCAGAAACAGTACGACCGCACCGGCCTGATCACTGCGGACGGACTCCGTCAGTGTCGAAAAATCGATAGGCTGCTGAGTCAGTTCGATCATGATCAGCCTCCGCTTACAGGAGGAAAACAAGCGACGACATCGCTGGCCTGCAGCACGCGATCGTCTGAGGCATATACATTATTGACGGCGCAGAGCAGAATTCCAGTCCGCGCTGCCAATGTCGGAAATGTATGCAGCAACGCCACACGCAACTGAGCGACAGTGGCGGCGGCAGGAAGTTCCAGTTCGACCGATTCACATCCGGCGATTTCACGGGCAGCGGCAAAAAGTAATACGGACAGTTTCATGAAAACGATTCATAGCAGGTCCACCGCCACTTTTATGCCGTCGGAGCCGACTTCCGCAGGTTCCCGTCAGAAGTTCTCAGGAAACCGGTACTTCAGAATCCTCAAGTCGGCTGGAATAGCCATATTGATCAAAGATCCATTTGATCCGTCCGTAGATTTTCTGCATCATCTCACGATCCATGCGGAACGAGTTCTTTTTATAGGTCGTCAATTCGGGCAATTCGGCCTTTATAAATGGTTCAACCGACGACCAACTGCTCAATCCGAGTGCTCTGTAGGTCTGAGCGACTTCGCCAAGTGGATCGACTTCTAGGTCTTCGAACCGTATTTCGTGAAGGTTGCCGGCAGGAATCAGAGACTTCGTATCCTCGTACGTTCGAATGCACTTTTCGTACATCATAACCATTTCATCTTCGCTGCCTTCCATGCTGGTTGGAAACAGCGAGTTCTCGGCAAACATCGTCTGTCGCAGATGCATTGAAGAATTGTAGACAGCGTAAGGATCTCGATAGATGTAAATGAATTTTGCGTTCGGAAACATCTCCAGCAAGGTCGCGACACGATACGTATGACTGGGTGATTTCAGCACCACCGACCGGTTCTTGCGAATCGTCAACTTCTTAATCAATCTCAGCAAAGATGACTTCCATATTGTTCTTTCCTCATCAGTCATGTCGCGAGGATCATAGAACCGACCGTAGATATCCTGACGCATGGGAAATCCCGTCATCAAATACGGCGACAATCCACAGTCCATTGCCAGCGCGATTTCGTCTTCCTGCGGTGTGTGCCAGGTAGTCGTCATGTTGTCCATCGGTCGCGTCTTGGGAATAAAACACTTTGTCAGCTTTGGAACGATGCTTTCCGTAAGCAGGAAATTTCCGGGATACATGCACTGGTACAAATTAGCGAAGGTCATCTCCGGATCCATGGTCATCAGATTGTGCAGCAGAGTTGTGCCGCTGCGCCAATGTCCAAGGATAAAGATTGGAGGATGTTCAACTTCCGTGCGAGCGATCCTGCGACCGTAAACAGCGGACTCAAGCAGATTCTGAGCCGATGTCAGCACGCTCAGGGCAGAAATCGAGGCCCAGCGAAACGCATAGGGTGCGGTAAGTTTTGGCTTGTACCTGAGCAGCTTCAACCAGCCACTAACGCTCAGTCCGTGCCACATGCATATGACACCCTGACGCGACGCCTTGACCTTAGCGGTCTGGACGTTGAGCACAGAGGTTTGTACTGAACGAACGGATTGTGCTGTTTTTGCCATTTTTGAGGGTAGGGTGGAGGTCACCAATGATGTGCATCCGGTCGATAGAAATCCATGTAAAGACGATACCAACTCAATTGGTATCGGAACAACTGAATTAGCGTGTCATACCAAATCGAGGCCCAAAGTTTATTCCGGTCGATTTTGATCGATTGAAGCCCGTGCTGCTTCCCCAACCGCGTTTAAGCGAGGATTATGCAGAGTACCTTTGAAACACTGCTGCGGAGGTTTGTACAATAAACGTATGCATTCGCCTCGTTCCCAACGTGGCGATTCGGCCATTCTTGGGGAAGCTGCTGGCTAAATGGGCTCAGTTGCAATTCGTATAAATGGCAGGCCGCGCAACTGCGTTTTGCATCGCGCCGCTGCTTCGGGAGTTTGCTGTGAAGTCATTCTTTAAGAATCTGCCCTCCATCGGACTCTCACTCCTGATCAATGTATCCGTACTTGCGGCGCTCTATTGCATTCATCGTTCGATGCCCGTGTTTGCGAAGGAGGTACTGCTGGAATCAATTTTCACTGAGGAAATGCCTCAGGAGGAAATGACCCGCGACTTGCAGCTCGACACCACTCCCGCTGAAACACTCAACGTCATTGCCGGCGGCACACCATCGACCGTGGTCGGAGCCTCAGCTCAGCCGGCTGCGGCTGCCGTTAATGTGCAGAAGGCAGCGGTGATGAAAGAAGTCAATATCAGGCCCGTCACCAGTGACGTGGCACTGCCCTCGGACGAAATGATCGGTCAGGAATTGGGCGAAGGCGAGATTGTCGGCGAAGTGGGTTCAATGGTCGAAGGCTACGGGGCCGCGATGGGAATTATCACACAGGAAATCATTCGCATGATGCGACAGCAGAAAGTCACAGTTGTGTGGCTGTTCGACGAATCCGGAAGTCTCGAAGATGACCGTAAAGAGATCCGCGAAAACTATCTCCGCGTCCTCGATGAACTGACAGTTGCAACGACCAAGGATGAGGAGCTGCGAAAAGGCAGCGAACAGTTGCTTACGGTCGTTGCCAGTTATGGCCAAGGCATCCACGAACACACGCCGCGCCCGACCGCTGATCTCGATATGATCAAAGCCGCCATCGACAAAGTTCCTGTCGATCAATCCGGTCAGGAAAACATGAGTCAGTCCATTGCCACGATCATCAATAAGTACAAACAAACGGCCATTCGTGGCAAACGAAAACTAGCGGTGATCGTGGTTTCTGACGAGTCCGGTGACGACGGCGACTTTGTGGAAAATGCTATCTCCGAGAGTCGTGCCGCGAAAGCGCCGCTGTATTTTCTGGGCCGTGAAAGCATGTTTGGCTTTCCCTACGCTCACCAGCGCTGGATCGACGAGCCAACCAAAGAAGAGTTCTGGATTCGCATCCGCCGAGGCCCGGAAACTCCATTTCCCGAGTGCCTGCAATGGAACGGTTTGCATTCGCGATGGGACACGCAGTCTGCAGGCTTCGGGCCGTACGAACAGATCCGCATGGCTCGCGAATCGGGAGGAATTTTCTTTGTACTCCCCGGTGAAGAAAGCACACTTATCGGCGAAGGCGCATTTGACCGGCGGAAATACGATTCTCTCTCGATGAGGGAGTATCAGCCGAATCTTGTTTCGCGTCCGGAATATATCCGCGACCGATCCACAAGTCAGTTCCGCGAAACGATTTGGCGCGTGATTTTCACGTTGAATCCCAATGGAGACAAACTGCTGTTTCAGTCATCTGATCCGGAACTCAATATTCAAAACGAGCACTTCCCGCTGGCAGTGGAAGGGTTTCGTTCAGTGGCGGCGGCGCAGGTTGTCAAAGCCGCACGAGCCATGCAGCTCATCGAACAGGCTGTAGGCCTTCTCGAAAAAGTCAAACCTCTCCGCGCCTCCGAGGCCACTCAGCGATGGCGCGCCGGTTACGATCTGTCTTTGGCCCAGTTGTATATCTTTCGGTTGCGGCTATATCAGTATCTGCTCGCGATGGATAAGCACGTCAATGAGATGCCTCAACCCAAAAATCCCAAAGCCAACGAATGGAATCTCTGGTGGAATACTCAGACGATCGTCCCCGACGATGCACAGTTTAGTCGCCTCAAAGACGGGTTCGCCCTCAAAATGTCCCGCGATGAGTATCTGGAAATGGTGAAGACCGAAGAAGCCGCTTCCATCGAACGCATGAGAATTGTCATTGTGAATCATTCCGGAACTCCGTGGGCACGACGTGCTCAGACTGAACTCGACATGGGGTTCGGCTTCGTCGTCGTCGATCGTCTCTGGGATCCCTCCGGTCAACGCAGCGAAGCTCAAAAACGAGTCCCGAATCTGTAGAGCCCTGTGTTTACGTACCTTGGACATTCATGTCCGAGTCCTGGCCAGAAACCTACCGCCGTCGCGGGATTCTTGAGTTACACTAACTTTCCCATAGAAAATGTCTCCCCGCCACGCGACGGACATGGGTGTCCATGTCTACATAGGAAAAATCACAAAATCAGGTTGCGGACACAAATCACTGTGGCAAAAAAATCCTCCTCGAACAAAAAAATCCTCGAACCGAACTCTTTGTTTGATGAACAAAAGCAACGCGCGAAATCCGTAATTCAAGTTTTGAAAAGGGTCTTTCCCGACGCCAAATGCGCATTGCACCATGAATCGGCGTTTCAGTTGCTCGTGGCCACGATTCTGTCCGCGCAGTGTACCGACGAACGAGTGAACCAGTCCACGCGGGAACTGTTTCTTAAGTATCCAGATGCCGCAGCCTTGGCGGCAGCCTCCCAAGACGATGTTGAACGCATCGTGCGACCGCTCGGATTTTTTCGTAACAAAGCCGCAAATATCCGTGGCATGGCTCAGGGTCTGGTCGATCGATTCGACGGCGAAGTCCCGCAGGACATCGAACGACTGATATCGCTCCCGGGTGTTGGCCGGAAGACGGCGAGCGTCGTGCTGGGTACCTGGTTCGGTATTCCTTCCGGTGTCGTCGTAGACACACACGTTCGGCGAATCACAAACTTGCTGGGTTTGACGACATCACAGAATCCCGAAATCATTGAACGAGACCTGATGCAGATCGTCCCGAAATCTGAATGGATCAATTTCTCTCACCGCCTCATTCACCACGGCCGACAAACCTGCATCGCCCGCCGCCCAAAATGCACTGACTGCGCTTTGCTGAAATACTGCCCCCGCACCGGACTGGACCCACTGGAATAACAAACGTACAAACCGTAAAGCCGAGGAATATCAGACGCCGGACTGAGCCCGTTTCATTGTTGGTGCAGCGGAGTCCATAGACTTCGCGCAGCCACTCGTAAATAGAAAATCAACCCCACTTCCCAGTGATGAAGCAGGGCATTGTAAAAAGACGCGATTGACGTTCCACAATGGGCTGCAGCCAATAAATGAAAACCGCTGCGTTACATTTATTGATTGCCGAGCGTTTTCGCGCGGGAGTTGCCCATTTTATGGGATCGGCTGGGCCGATAGATTGGTGTATGCTCGTCCCTCTGTTAGGCTGAGGAAGATATTCCGCTGTCATGGGGCTTCAGCCCATGTACGACGTCACTCGAATCCTAGCGCAAATCGAATCCGGTGATCCGGCGGCGGCCGAGCAGTTGTTGCCACTGGTGTACGACGAGCTGCGCAAGCTGGCGGCGGCCAAGCTGGCACAGGAGAAGCCCGGTCAAACACTTCAGGCCACTGCGCATCGTACACGATGCGTACATTCGGCTGTCGATGTCTCTAGTCTGAACTTGAACTGCTCCAAAATGAGCATTGAGCGGTAGAAGATTGGAGTTTGGCCAAAAAACGGCCACTATTAAATTACATTTGTAGCCAGACAGTATCGAGATTTGTTTGGACTTTGTTTTTGCTGCCGTCACTCATCCGCCATGAGCAAGCCAGACAAACGCCCGGTGCATGTTGCGGAAATCAAAAAGACATACAAAGGCACGGTTCACGTTTCGACGTACCTGCGCCGGACGTTTCGCAAGGACGGCAAGGTCAAGCATAAGAACGTCGAAGTCTGAAGTCGATTGATCTGCACATTCGCCCGATTCGCCATTGGAACGATGATCGTATTCGATCGCATGTGTTCCTGTGCATGCTGGCGTATTACGTCGAATGG
>CANJQC010000043.1 GCA_947476295.1 Planctomycetaceae bacterium
AAATGAAGAAGCACTTTGAGCTGACGATCACGAAAAACAGTTTCTCATACGCGCGTCGTCAGGACGACATCGCGGCGGAGGCAGCGCTGGATGGCTTGTACGTGATTCGCACGTGCGTGTCGTCCGAACGAATGAGTTCGGACAGTGTCGTGCTGACGTACAAGAGCCTTGCGAAGGTTGAGCGTGCATTTCGAAGTCTGAAGTCGATTGATCTGCACATTCGCCCGATTCGCCATTGGAACGATGATCGTATTCGATCGCATGTGTTCCTGTGCATGCTGGCGTATTACGTCGAATGGCACATGCGTGATACGATCCGCTTCGAATCCAGTGCCTCTGAGCTTCATCAATTAACCGAATCGACACCTCTGCAACGCCGCGCCCTCGAACTTCTTTCACCCCATGCGTAGCCAGACATCGCATTTTCTTTTCAAGGTTTCATGACGGCCTTTCATTGAAAAACACTGGGTTCCGCTGCGGATTTTTATCTGAGTGGCGGTTCAAGTTCGGGTTAGTAGTCCAATATGCCGCTTTCGGCTGAGGACGGCACTTCCAATGATCTGCCTCTGCAGCCGAGGCATGCCAGCGGGCTCGGGCAGAGTACCGTCCAGACGTCAGGAATTCCCTCAGCTATTCAGGCGAGTCTGAAGATTGGCGACACGTTCATCCAGTTCAGACAGTGTCAGACCTGCCAGTTTATGATCTTCGCTTTGCTGTTCATTCAGGAACTGCTCAATTCGCCGGATCGCCAAATGTCAGCCGAAACACGTAATCATTTGTTGGATCGATTCCCAATCCCATCGACCTGGCATCCTCAGCAGAATTCAGCAGAATTCAGCAGAATTCAGCAGTTAAAAAATCCGTCCGACAACAGTCCCGAAAGCCATTGAGCGTCCGCTCGGCATCAGTCGGGTTGACTAGGCCGCGAAACTCGGTCTGGTACTGACGGAAGTTGTCGTCCTTCACCTCCTGATACACCCGGCTGCGAATCAGTTCACGCACGGTGACGTGCTCGGTCAGAAAGTCGAGCGAGAATTCGTGGATCGTTTTTCCGGTTAACTCTTCGTCGCGGATTGTGAGCATGGACATGGTTGACTCCCGATGACGTAGAATAAGCCGTGCGGCTCGGCCATTCAAATCCCATAGAACCTCGCGGCGTTGTCGTAGAAGAGTTGTTTTTGGAAGGCGACGGGGCGGTCTTTCACGATGTGCTTGAGCGTGCTGACCCACTGCGAGAACGAAGCGCGTAACGTGCAGACCGGCCAGTCGCCCGCAAACATCACCCGGTCGTCGCCGAAAGTGTTGATCGTGTCGTTGATGTTCGGGGCGAGGTCGTCCGGCTTCCAGTCCTTGTTGGCGGTGACGATGATTCCTGACACCTTGCAGACGGTGTTCTTGCGCGCGGCCATTTCCTTCATTCCCTGTAGCCATTTGGCGCGGGCGGCCTGATCAATGGAAGTGACGCTCATGTTGCCGCAGTGGTCAATCACAAATCGCGTCTTCGGGCACTGGTCAACCAGTTTGACGGCATCGAGCACCTCGCCCGAGCGCAGGCAAAGATCGAAACAGAGGCCCAGTTCACCAAGCAGTTGAATACTCTCGACAAAATTCGGTTGCAGGCAGAAGCCGGGCGGGTCCGTGTCACCGTGCAGCACCTGACGGACTCCCTTGATGTACTTGCTCTTCGCCAGCTTACGGATGTACGGCTCAAATCCCGGCGTACCGGGTCGGCCTGAGATCACGGCAGCCTTCATCGGGTTGTCGCCTCGCTCGCAGAGATCGATCACGTATTCGGCTTCGGCCATCTGCTGCTCGGGAGCGACATCGACTTCCATGTACACCGTCTTCACGACGTTCAGTCCCTTTGTCGCTTCTAGGTAGTCGGCCATGACGAAGCTGCGATGGAGCGGCTTAGTGTCCTCGCCCTTGTGCCACGGCAGTTTGAACTTAGTCACATCCCACAAATGCTGGTGGGTATCGATGATCGGCAGTTGGTCAGTCACGGCGGCGTCCTCGGCAGAGGCGTCTTGGTCGGAAGGAGGCCCTGCGGCGCCGACAACTGCAGCGGCTCCAAGCAATTGCAGAAACTGACGACGGTTGGATGGCACACGATTCATGAAGAGGGCTCCTGAAAAGACGGGAAGGGATTGATGTTACTCGTTGCTGCTGTTGGCAAAGATCTCTGGATTGCTTTGAAATCCGTTACAACGATCAGAATATGAATGACATCATGAGTTTCAACATAACTTCACGATCATGTGGAAGTCAAAAGTCACTTCCAAAGCGGTGCGGGCGGTCGCCGGGATGTTGTGGTCAGCAATGGCATCGAGTCAATTGAGTTCTGCCACCAGTGATGGCAGCGAGTGATAGCGGGTGCAGGTTACACCCATGAAGAAAGCCGTCTGAGGCGAATCAGGCGGCTTTTCGTATTTCATACTCCGAACTCACTACACCCGACTTACACCCGCTTGGGTGTATTTTGAGCAGTTTTGGCGACGTTCTGAACTCTTCCAGAATTGACGCCCAATCGGCGCAAATTCGATTCTATCAATGGTTTTACTGGTATTTTCAATTAGCCAGGACGGGGGTCGAACCCGTACGACCCGTTGGGGTCCCGGGATTTTAAGTCCCGTGCGTCTGCCTGTTTCGCCACCTGGCCAAGTTAGAGAAGGGTAGAGGTTAAACGAGCCCATGGCAACCTCGTGCGGCATAACATAAGCAATCGGCTGGAGTTTAGACGCCTCACTCACTACCGTTTGCGGCAGACTTCGGTACAGTCAACCAATACTCAGAGACCTGTGTTTCGTCTGCGGTCGTGAATGTCACCGGCTGCAGGTCCTTTGATTCTGCCGATTCAGCCACAATGCGAATTGGGCCTTGAAATGGCTCCGTCGTAGAGCCGCTGATTTTCAGTATCACTGACGTTGATGTCGCACCGTCTTTTTCGGAACGCGGACATTCAAAGGTCATTCCGTCCGGAAGTCCTTCCACTCGCACATCCATCGGTTCGGAAAAACCGTGTTTGCGACCAATAGTAATCGGAATCTCGAGCGTGCTTTCCGGTTTGAGCATTCCAGCAGTGGAAGCGAACGTGGCAGTAACCGCAGCGTGAGTTTCTTCGCAGCGAAGCACGTAGAAACAGCGATCACCATAATTCTGAAACCGATCACGGATGATTACCCGATACTGTCCATCGACCGGCATGGTGAGATGCAACTCCGCGTCACAGTTGTCGCCGCTAATGTCATCGGATTCATTGACGACCTTACCATCGGGGCCTTCCACGATCAGCACTGGGTCCAGCATTGAACCGATGCTCCGGGAACGGACGCTCAGGCTGAGCATCCGGGACATGGTCGCGTTGAGCAGAAATGCGACATCGTCGGCTGATGTGACTCGTCCGGTCACGGCGACTGGAAGTGTCAGCATTCGCTCTGCTGTCAGCTGTGATTCAACGATGGACGGCACGTCGCTGCGCGGGACGAGATACGGCAGTGCATATGGTTCCATCATCGCATTTTGATCGCGATTGATTGACGCCGTCGGTGTCTGGATGTTCCAGCCGAAAACTGCCAGTGATGTTTCATTTTCCTGCTCAAACCGGACGGCAGGCTCCGTGTGCTCCACGACGGCAGCTGTCGTCAGGGTCAGTCGATATACATAGTCTGCACCGCCGGCGAAGCTGATGGTGCTGTTTGGGGTGGCGGGAAATGCAAACGTGCGTACGAACCACTTACCGTCTTCAGGTGCAGTGAAGGCAATTCGTGGATCAAAACTGATGTCATCGTCATTCTGTGCCATCACAGTTCCGCGAGCGTCCGCGATCTGAAGCACAGCATCCATTGGCGAACCAATAACAACTTTGGCCTGCATCGCACAGACCATCGTCTGGCCCTTGTTCAGCGCAACAGCAAACGTATCGACGTCACCGGAAGTTTCAAGCACACCGTTTACAGTGACCGACGGTAAACCAACACTGTTGGCTTCGACGATTCTTGCATTGGGTTCTGATTCCGTCACTTCCGGAATCATCCCGACAATGAATGGTTTCAGCTCTGTCGCTCCATCGGCGTTGCAGAATCGCAGCCAATGCGTTCCCGGCCGCGCGGTTTCGCTGATTGCGACGCTGGCTGAGTCTTTCTTTTCGTTCAGCGTAAACACAATCGTGTCATTTTCGGTGACGACTCGCAAATCCCCGTCGCCTGGCTTCCCGACCAGCTTAACATCCACCTTCGTCCCGCGCTGCCCACCGGCTGGAATCAGTCGCTCGATCGCTGGCGGATCTCCAGCCCGACATGGGTTGAAAGCAATCAATGTCAGACCAGCCATAAACCTTGTCATTACCCACATCTTCAATGTGTCCATTCAGAAAAGGTCGCCTGTTTCCTGACAAATCGCAGTGGTGATTGTTTTACCCGTGGCTTAGCAATGACATAGATTCTTGATTGCAACATGTTTCAAATCAACTCCGTAATCGGAGTTGAATTACTCACCAGGTGCGTCGGTCGACCTTCCGGCGTGTAGACGATCTTTCCGGGATCGATGCCCAGTTTGTGATAAACAGTGGAGACAAAATTCTCCGGCGAGAGTACTCGATCGACTGCCGAGAACCCCTTGCGATCCGTCGCGCCAACTACAGTTCCCCCTGGAGTACCGCCGCCCGCCATCAGCACCGACATCGCATTCGCCCAGTGATCACGACCGGGTGTCGATGAACCGGCCAGCGTTGACAGCTTTGGCGTGCGACCAAATTCACCCAGCGCCACAACCAACGTGCTGTCCAGCAACCCGCGTTCCTTCAGATCCTGGATCAATGTGGCCACGGAATTATCCCAGTCAGGCAGCCGTTTTCGCAATGCTCCGAAGATATTGCTGTGATGGTCCCAGCCGCCGTCATAGACAGTCACAAACGGCACACCGGCCTCAACCAGTCGTCGGGCGAGCAGACATCGCTGGCCAAATCCGTTTCGGCCATATCGATCGCGAATTTCGAGCGATTCCTGTTCAATGTCAAAGGCCTTCTGCGCTTCCGGTGAAGTGACCAGGTTATGACCCTGCTGGAAATATTCGTCGAACGCCAGCAGCGGATCACCGGCGGATTCATCGTTGATACGAACCATGTTGTCGATCTTCGCCCTCAGGTCCGTGCGCGATCCAAATCGCAAGTCGGTCAAATCCCGAGGCAACGCGACATCGCGCACCTTGAATTTGTCTCGATTGGGATCATCATCAACTACAAACGGGGCGTACTTTGCGCCCAGAAAACTGGGCCCGCCGGATCGTGCCATTTGTGGCATACTGAAGTAAGGCGGCAGTCCGTTGTCCTTTCCGAGCTCTTTCGCCACAACAGAACCCATGCTAGGATGGAAACTCACAAAAGCTCCGCAGCCGACTGGAATTCGTGGCGGCGCACCGGTCGTCATGTAGTGATTTCCGGCACCGTGATTTCCCTGATCATGGCGAATGGATCGGATCATCGCATAGTCATTCAGACTGGCAGCCAGCTTGACCATGTGTTCCGAATATGCGACGCCCGGAACCGCTGTTTCGATGTCGGAAAACTCACCGCGATATTCCAGCGGAGCATCGGGTTTGGGGTCGAATGTCTCAAAATGCGTCGGTCCACCGTCCATCCAGATCAGAATGCAGCGATTCGCTTTCGCAATGGGCCCGCGACCCGCATGCTGTGACTCCCCAACAGCACGCAGGCTGTCAACGAAGCCCGCACCAAGCATCGCTCCCAGCCCGAGCTGCAAGGAATTTCGTCGCGTGAATCCATCGCATCGTGGTTGATTTCTCATACGTCACCTTAATTCTGAACTACAAACTCCGCTGAATTCACCATCGCCCAAATCACATCTTCAATCATCTGCTGGCGAATCGCGCCCTCGGCACCAAGTTGTGCTGTGACCAACGCGGACTCATCCGCCGTCGGTTCGCGCCCGAAGATAAGGCGATACAATTCTGAGGAAATCTCTGCAGCCGACTTTTCACTGTTCGCAATCGCTCGCGCTTTGCCCTGTTCATGGCCAATGTCGCGGAAAATATTTTCTGAATTCATCAGATGCAGGCTCTGCACGACAGTCGAGTCATTCGTTCGCTCGCAGGGAGGATTCAGATTTGGATCTGGTCTCCCGAACGTATCAAGGAATACCGAATCCGTACGAACCGTCCAGATCTGCTTCGCGGAAGAATCAGGCGGCATGGCTTTGAATTCCTGGGGCACGCCGGTCACTTGAGTCACCGCGTCCAGAAGCACCTCCGCACGCAGACGGTGTCGATAGTGCCGCGAGTAATTGCGAGTGTCTGAAACATTAGTTTCATTCGGCAGTGAACTGAGTTGATAAACATGCGAATTCGCAATGACTCGTACTAGTTCCGTCAGCGAGAATCCGGAATCCCGAAAGTGCTCACCCAGCGCCTTCAACAGCGGCCCATTGGTCGGCGGATTAGTCGCCCGCATGTCATCCACAGGTTCCACGAATCCACGCGTCATCAGGTCTGCCCAGACGCGATTGGCCATGACCTGAGCAAACATATGATTCTGCGGCGACGTAATCCACGTCGCCAGCGCTTCGCGCTGGTCATCTCCTTCAGCAGCGGCCGGTGCTTCGCCGAACAAAGGACGAGGTTTCATGACTTCTCCGGTCACGGGATGCGAAACGCTCCCATGATTGCCCGCAAAAATTAATTCCTCCGACCCCGAAATCGGCGCGGAAATTCCTGATCCTTTTCGACCGATCTTTGAAAAATAGGCCGCAAAACTGTAAAAATCATCCTGTCCCCAAACTTCGAATGGATGGTGATGGCACTTCGTACAATCCAGACGCACGCCGACAAACAGCTGACTCACCAAAGTCGTAAGCTCTTCCGGCTCGCGACGATCTCGAAACATCGTCACTGCTCCATTATGAAACGTGCTTCCTCGTGCAGTGATGAGTTCACGAACAAACTGATCCCAAGGCTTGCGATCGTGAAACGACTGGCGAATCCAGTGATCATAGTTAAACGTCGCCTTGATGCCGACGTGATAGGGGTTCGGCCGAAGCAGGTCAGCCCACTTGTTGGCCCAGTGTTCGGCGAACTCCGGCTCAAGCAACAAGCGATCGACAAGTCTGGAGCGTCTGTCGGGGGCCGCGTCAGCCAGGAACTCACTCACTTCACCGACAGTCGGAATACGACCGCCAATGTCTGTGGTAGCACGCCTGAGAAAAGTGTGATCGTCACAGACTGGCGACGGAGTGATGTTCAGTTGCTGAAGTTTCTGCCAAACAAGGTCGTCAATGAAGTTGTTTCGCGGAAGTTGAGCGTAAACATCCGATGCGATCGTTTCCGTGCGAGGAATCAACACGTTACAGACTGCGATGTGTCCCATGAACCGAGCCATGATGGCTGCGTCGCCGGTGATTTGTCCGGCAGTAATAAGTCCCGATTCATCAACGGCAGCAATGGGAGCTTCGTTCGATTGAAACGTTGTCAGTCGAGTCACATCGCGTTCTGTTCCGTCGGAGTATTTTGCCGTGACGACAAGGGTCTGTGTCTGATTCGGAGCTGAGACAATTGATGACGGTGAGACTATGATCGACTTCAACGTCGGGGCATCAGGAGCTTTTCGTGGCATTCCCTGGCGAATCCAGTTGAGCATCGTTTGATACTCAGGGCCACCGGCTTCGAGTCGTCGGCCGCCACCATGAGGGACTTTAGCAGAGGGCTTGGCAAGCAGCAGACTGTGTTCCGGAGATGCCGGAAAGATTCGTCGTCCTCGGCCCTCTTTCGCAATCGCGTCGTAGTCCTGTTGAGCATCAAAACCCAGCAGCGACAACTGAAACCCGCCCTGCCCGCGAGCCTTCCCGTGACATGGCCCGCTGTTGCATCCCATCCGGGTGAATATCGGTTGAAGATCGTTCTGAAAATCGACGATGGAAATTGCTGCAGCATCGTCGGCGCGGACCACCCGCAAGGCCATCGCCTGGATGGCAATAATGGTCAGCGTCAGCATCAATGACGGACGCAGCAGGATAAAACTTTGGTAATGCACGGCGTCAGTCGGGGAAGGAAAAAAATGGGCGGGAAGCAAAGGTAGCACAATTCGGGGATGCATAGATTAACAAGATAAAACACCCGTTGTCACGGAAGATGTGGAATTCGCACGATGCTTCCTGCTGTAAAGTCGGCATATTCCGGCGTTCAGCTGTGTCAGCATTGATGCAGGCTATTGTTCATTTGTTCATTTTGCGTATCGGGACCACTTCATTTTTGTTATACTGGGGTTTCGGGGGCCATCGAGGCAGTTCATGCGGAACCATAGGGGTGCTGCGTTCTGTGGTTAATGGAGCCCTTGGATTTCATACGGAGCCTACGATCGCAAAGAATCAGAACACCTACGCCAAGCGTCAACGAGAACAAGAAAAAAAGCAACGAGCCGACGACAAGCGGGCGAAGCGTGACAGGAAGAACGGCGGCGGCGGCAATACACCCGCACCAATGCACAGATTCTTTACTCGACCCGACGATCAGGACAACCAAACGGAATGACCTGCAAGTGACACCGGGCGCGCCGGTGCTGAATGGTTGTAACTTCTGCGCCGTTGGCGTGAGCGTGGATTCGAAGTCGCACATCTGTTGCGACTTCGAACCAGTTAACATAGCACTACTTCTTCGCTTCAGCCGGAGTCTCTGATTTTTCATTCTCCGTGACTGGCTCTGGAGTCACATCTGGCTCAGTCGGAGCGGCCGATGGCTGGCCCTCAGTTCCTGCAGGTTCTGTCGCAGTGGCATCTGTTGCAGCGGGGACGCTCTTATCTTCCAGCGGAGGACGATCACTGGTATCACCTGAAGCATCGCCCGTCTCCATCGCCCCGCCCGGAGGCACAGTTTGGGCAGGAGCATTGCGATCGCTTGGCAGATCAACCGATTCATCTTCGATCGACGTGTAAAAGCTCAAAGCCATGGGCGCCGGATCACTATGATCCGACGTCAGGTAAAGTTCAGGAGCCTTTTGACCCATCAACGGACGAAGCAGGCTGTACCAATAGTAGTGATGCTCGTCTACAGTCTCGCCGGCTTTCACCTTAGATTTTGACGGGAACGCAGCAATCATCCCTTGCGCATCCGCGAGTGAGACGTTCTTAAAGGCACTTTTCTCCGACACTTCGTTAAATGAACGCAGAGTCAGAAACTGTCCAAGTCCGGCTCGCATCTCAATTGCGCAAACGACAACCGCTATGACTAGGACAATCAGTGAGATAAATCTGCGGGTGCCCGAGACTTTAGGACCAGTCGGTACCTTAGCAGGCGGATTTTCAGCCATGAGTATTTTCCATTCAGAAACAAAGATTTCAGAGCAAAAGAAGTAGAGACAACACGCGGGAATCTCGAAGAGCGAACACTAAAATACGCAGAATCACGCCAGTTGTCACCTGATGTAAGGAAAGCGGCTTCAAAAATCTACCGGCATTTCGGGTCTGAACGTGGCGGCATCAGGACTGAATTCGGGCTTTTCGTGCCTTTAAACCCTCACAAACTTGAGAGCCCCGGCTTGCAAATGCGGTGGAGTTGCGGCGACAATCGCACCCCACACGCCTGCATATCGTAGTCCGGAGTTCATTGATGATTGGAACTATTCTGGAGCGTAGCCTGCGCAAGGTGATCGCACGGTTGCAGAAGTTACGAATTCTTCGACGACAGACTGTTTGCTGGCTGTTGCTGCTGGTGCCAACGATTGCGGTGACCTTATGGTTACCTGCATCGTTTGGATACATCGGCCCGGAATTGCCCGTCCTGTTCGGTGCCACAGTTCTCGGTTCGATTCTGTCTCGCCTGCTGACGAAAACGCCTTCGATCAACGATGCTGCACGACTAGTTGAACAGACACATCCGGACTTTAATGACGCTGTGCTCACTGCTGTGCAGGTCTCCCAGCGTCCCAGCCAACGACCGTCGGTGCTTTCCGAAATTGCGCTGCAGGAAGCCGATCACCTCGCCGGGCAACGGGACTGGTCGAGCGCTGTACCGGGCGGGAAGCTGGCAAAGTGGACGCTCTTGAGTTTCTTGTCGTTCTTGGTAATGGTATCGAGCGTGATGGCCGCCAGCCGTTACGGCCGCGATCTGATCAATCCAGCCAGCAGTGCCTCTCCCGGCTCACAGAAGATTCGCACTGCACAGGTGACGGAATTGGTGATCGAACCGGGCGACACTGAAATTGAACGCGGCTCTTCACTCACAGTCGTTGCGAGATTTCCCGGCGTCGTGCCGATTCTCGCTGTGCTGGAGTTTGTAGATGCTCAAAATCACGTTCGTCAGTTGGCGATGACTGAAACCGTTGATGTTGGAGTCTTCGCGGCACGTATTGAAGGAATTTCCAGTGACGGCATCTATCGAGTGCTTTATGACGAAGGCGAAACTAGGTCAGATGAGCCAGAGAGTTCACGCGACTTCAATGTCGTGACCTACGTGCGGCCTCGGATGGAGCAGATGGATGCGATTGTTACGCCGCCGATGTGGTCGGGCCGACCTCAGGAAACGATTGAAGATGTCGTGCGGTTGACTGTGACAGAAGGTTCAACGCTTGTCCTGAAGCTACGACTTAACAAACCCGTTGCACTGGCGAAACTGCTTCCGAAGGACGGGCCTGCCATTGTTCTGGTGCCAACCGCCAATGATCCGACGATCGTAGAAACGACAATGGTGGCCACCGATAGTGATGCCTGGATCGTGCAGTTAGAGGACGCTGATGGGCGAATGCCGGCGGATGAAGAGCAAATCTCGATCAAAGTAAGTCGCAATCAACCGGCAGATTTGAAAGCCACGTTCCCCGGTCAAGACACCAGCGTCTCACCGTTACAGGAATTCTTGATCGAAGCCAAAGCGAGCGACGATTTCGGCATCGTTGGTTTTGGTGTTCAGTATTCTCTGTCGGGGGCTGAGCTGCTGGATGTCGTCTTACAACACAACGATGGAAGCCAGGGCGCGAATCCTGGATCTTCCGAAAAGGTCGCAGCCACCGGAGTTCAGGCGATGTTGCTCAACGTTGTTTTCTCGCATCAAATCGAACTGGAATCGCTCAACGCGGCACCGGACGACCTAGTCACATATTCCTTCTGGGCCGCTGACATTGCCCCCGACGGCACGGAGCGCCGCAGTTACAGTGACATCATGTTTGCCGAAGTACGGCGTTTTGAAGAGATCTTTCGCGAAGCACAGCAGAGCGGCCAGCAACAACAACAGAATCAGCAACAACAGCAGGGTAGTGCGATTGATGACGTGCTGAAGTTGCAGAAAGAGATTATCTCAGCGACATGGAATACGATTCGCATGGAGACTGAAAAACGCAAAGACGGTTCGTTTGCGGCAGACGTCGGCGTCATCTCAGAATCGCAGGGTCAAGCGATTCAGCAACTTGAAACGTCGATGGAAGAACCTGCCGGCAATCCACAAACGGCCGCATTGGCTGAAAAAGCTGTGCAGGAAATGACCGCGGCTCGTCAAAACCTGGACAATGTTCGCCAGGGCACAGAATCAGCTCGCCTGGCCGAGGCGATGCGGATCGAAGAATCCGTCATAGAGACGCTTTTGAAAATGCGCGCCGCTGAGTTCCAGGTGCAACAGCAGCAGCAGGGTGGCGGTGGAAGTGGTGGCAGCAGTGCGTCTCAGGAGCAGTTGCAGCAACTGGAACTGGACAACAAACGCAATCGTTACGAAACCGAAAAGCAGGCTCAACAGCAGCAGGAAGAGCAGACTCAGCAGCAGCGTGAACAGGTTCAGGTATTGAACCGCCTTAAAGAGCTGGCGCGCCGTCAGCTGATGGTCAATGAACGACTCAAGCAACTGGAATCCGAACTTCGTGCCGCGACGAGCAATAAAGAGCGGGAAGAAATCGAACGTGAACTCAAACGCCTTCGCGACGAACAACGCGAAATGCTGCGCGATGTTGATGAATTGAGCGAGAAAATGGATCAGGCAGCGGATCGCCAAAAGCCAGAATCGGCTCAAATGCAACAGCAGATCGAGCGTGCTCGCGAGAACGTCCAGCAGGCGTCGCGAGCGATGGACGAAGGCAAACTTGCCGAAGCGATTTCTGAAGGAACTCGTGCAGAACGACAATTCGAGGAGTTGAAGGAAGAGTTTCGCAATCAGACGTCATCTCAGTTCGACGAATCCGTACGTGATCTGCGCGATCAGGCTCGGGACGTGAGTGAACGTCAGGAAAAGCTGGCTCGTCAGCTGACCGGAGAAGAACCGAGCGACCAACAGAGCAAACAACCATCACTGCGAGCTGATCGTGATCGCGAAAAATTGCGACAGGATATTAGTGAACAGCGAGATCGGCTGGATCGAGTGGTCGAGCGGACAAGACAGATGGTCGAGCAAACGGAACAGAACGAACCGCTGCTGTCGAACAAGTTGTATGATACGCTTCGAGATCTGAAGGATTCAAAGCCGGACGAAGCGTTGCAGGCGACGGAGTTGCTCACAAGCCGCGGCATGTGGTCACAGTCTCAGCACGCCGAGCAGGCAGCGCGGAAGGGCATCGAACAACTGAAGCGCGGGATTGAACAGGCAGCGGATTCTGTGCTGGGCAGTGAAGCAGAATCCTTGCGGCGAGCACAATCACAGCTTCAGGACGCAACAGAAAAACTTGCCAGCGAAGTCCAGAACGCCACCGGTAAAGACCAACAATCCAGCGACAGACTCGGCAACGATTCCGGCGAGCGGGGCGGCGTCAGCCCCCCGGTACAAAACACACAGCAAGGCGATCCGGGTAACGGCAGCACACGGACACAAGGCGATGGTCAACAGCCGACCGATGGTCAACAGCAAGGCGATGGTCAACAGCAAGGCGACTCACGAGGCGGCGGTGGCCAACAACAATCATCTCTCCTTGGCGGCGGACGTGAGAGTAACAATGGTCGAGCCGCCGATAACGACTCCGGTCCATTAACGGGCAACGAATTCACTGAATGGTCCGATCAACTGCGGGACATTGAAGAAATGCTCGACGAACCGGAATTACGCAATCGGGTCGCCCAGGTTCGCGATCGGGCGCGAGCGATGCGAGCTGAATTCAAACGACACGGGGAACAGCCTCAATGGAATCTGGTGAAGTCGCAGTTGTTGGGTGAAATGCAGGTACTTCAGCAACGCATCATACAGGAACTTGCAAAACGTGAATCCGACCGCGCGATGGTACCGATCGATCGAGAACCTGTGCCGGAAGAATTCGATTCACTTGTGCAGAAATATTATGAATTACTGGGCCGCGAACGGGACAATTGATGACCGCCACTGCCGATTTAATGAATCCCAGCATTATCATGGCCATTCGTTCGCTGGAAATGCGCGCGAAGCTGGTTGTCGATGGATTTCGAATGGGTCTGAACAAAAGCCCCCGGCACGGATTTTCTGTCGAGTTTTCTGAGTACCGTCCGTACACCCAAGGCGACGATCCTCGTTTTTTGGACTGGAAGCTTTACGCTCGCACGGATCGCAGCTACATACGTCTGTTTGAAGACGAGACGAATCTGCGATGTTATATCGCCCTCGACATCAGTCGTTCGATGTCTTTTGCATCGGGGGATTATTCAAAACACGATTATGCGCGCACGATGGCAGCGTCGCTCGCATGGCTGCTCAATCGCCAGGGCGATGCCGTGGGACTAACGCTGTTTGATAAGCATGTGCAGAGCGTTGTTCCGGCTCGATACCGTCCGGGACAATTGCACAGACTGTTTGTTGCACTGGAGCAGCCCCCCACAGGCACTGATACACAGCCTGCCATCGCAATGGAAGACCTAGCACAGCGTCTCCGTAAACGCGGCCTGGTTGTAATGATTTCGGATATGCTGGCACCGATTGATCAGATTGCAAATGGCCTGCAGTTGCTGCGGGGATGTCTGCACGATCTGGTTGTGTTTCAGGTGCTTGATCGCGCGGAAAAATTGCTGTCGTTTGATGGGCCAAAACTGTTCGTAGATCTGGAAAGCGGTCAGAAAATCTACAGCGACCCTAAAACTGTGCGGTCTGCGTATCTGCAAAAACTGTCAGTGCACAATCGAGCCGTAAAGTCTGCCTGTGAATCCGTCGGTGCCGCGTTTCGTCAGGTCACGACTGATGAACCGCTCGAACTGGCTCTGGGCGAATTTTTGCAGACCCGACGTCAACGGCGTACGTAGTCCAACGTGGCGTTGCTATACTCCGACCCAACCGCATGATTTGAGATTACTCGTTATAGGAAAATACTCGTGAAACTGGCTCGCATTCGGCTCAATGATGGTTCTCACCGCGTCGCTGCCGTCCATGACACGACTGTGCAGCCGCTCGATCTGACTCAAATCGATGAGTGCCATTCGCTGATGGACATTCTGAACTCCGCCGATCCTGCCGGGCTCGCCCGATTTCTATTGAAACCCGACACAAAACTGCTGGCATTTTCTGATGTTCAGTTTCAGGCACCTATCGATGAGCAGGAAGTCTGGGCAGCGGGCGTTACCTACAAACGCAGCCAGGTCGCGCGGATGGAAGAGTCAGAATCCGCTGCATCACATTATGACAAAGTTTATACGGCGGACCGTCCGGAATTGTTCTTCAAGGCTACGCCAAATCGAGTCTCTGGTCCTGGCCAGCCTTTGAGAGTTCGATTCGACAGCAAGTGGAGTGTCCCGGAGCCGGAGTTTACGCTGGTCATCAACAGGGACGGCAGGATTGTCGGCTATACGATCGGCAACGATATGTCAGCACGCGATATTGAAGGAGAAAATCCGCTCTATCTGCCTCAGGCGAAATCGTACAGGCAATGTGCCGGACTTGGACCATGCGTATTGCTGGCGGAAGGACCATTGGAGCCGGATGCGATCGATATCCAACTGGAGATTCGCCGCAACGGGCAAGTCGCATCAACTGACGGAACCAAACTGAGTCAGATGAAAAGGACTCCGGAAGAACTTGTCGCGTGGCTGTTTCGAGAAAACGAATTGCCGAACGGTGCATTTCTGATGACCGGAACTGGCATCGTTCCCGACGACAATTTTACATTGGAAGACGGCGACGAAGTTTCGATCACCATCACCGGCATCGGTCGTCTGACGAACCCGATCGTTAAGGACCGTGTAATGTAGACATTCATGTCCGTCGCATCGCCACGAGGCGTTGTCGAAACGATAAGGCATTTGTGTCTCACAAGTCGCTCGACAATTGGGATCTGTTTTCCGAGGACTCGGACAAGAATGTCCAAGGTACATGAATTGCAAACCAACCGGCAGAATCTGCTGCTGTGATCACTGTGTCTGAGGTAGATGACGATTTTTCCGACTGTTTCGATTTTTCAGGTTTTAACATCAATGACGGCAGTCCCTGCTCTCCGATATTGGATACGGGGCATTGTCTTAGGAAGACAGTGCTGATGTCCTGTATGCCTTCACGATGTGAGTCCAGGAAATGTCCGTCAACTTCAGTCGAAGCCTAGCCGTTGTTGTTCTTGCAGTTGCAATGGCTCTCTCCAGGAGCGGCGCAGCAGCCGAGATTCCCTGGTCCACCGATATCGAAGACTCACTCCACAGAGCCGACTCAAACTCCCAGTTGGTATTCATGGAGTTTACGGCAGACTGGTGCGTGTTCTGCAAGAAGATGGAAAAGAACACATTTACAAATGATGAAGTTACCCAGCGAATCTCCAGCAACTTTGTAGCTGTCAAAGTCGATGCAGATCAGAACAAGGATCTGGTGAAGGATCTGGGAATCAAGGGATTGCCCGCGATCCTGATCGTCTCACCGGATCTCAAGGTCATTGAACGGATCTCGGGATTTCAGACGCCGGAAGCGCTCATCACGAAACTGGACGCTATCACGGCAGCTCATCCAAACCGAGGCAAACACAATGCGCTGGTCAGTTCCGGGAACTCACCACAACGCTCGATGAACAGGCCGTCGCAGCCGGAGCAGTTTGAGCCGGATGCCGTCGCATCATCACGTCCAGCGACCAAAGAACTGGAATTTGAGGCTATTACTCAGGACGAAGCGCCTCGCGTCGGAAATCGACAGACTGCCAATCCTTCGAAGCGTCCGTTAATCGACGATGCAAGTGGTCAGCAACCGAAACCAGCAATTACCGAGACCGTCAGCGCGGACTCTGAATCGTTTTTCAAAACCATTAGTCGCGAACAGGAGTCAGGAGAAGAAGCACCAGAAAAATCCGGCCCTGCTTTCAACGGACTTTGCATCGTGAGCGCAGTCGAGGGACGCGAACTGGTGAATGGCACGGCTGACAATCAAATTAACTATCGCGGTCACACGCTTTATTTCTCCAGCACTGAGAACAAAGAACGCTTCATCTCCGAACCTGATGCCTTCTGGCCAGTTCTGGATGGGACGTGTGCAATGACATTGCTCGCGGATGAACGGCGAGTTGAAGGAAGTCTCGAATTTGCTGCCGTGTTTCGCAAACGAATCTGGCTTTTCACAAGCCAGGAAGCGATGCGAGAGTTTCTGCACGACCCGGTCGATATTGCGGAAGAAGCAACGGAAGTCGTTGCCGAACTTGAACGCTGATATTTCGAGCCACGCTTGAGCAACCGCCCTCACAATCTATCGATGGTCCTTGTGATTTCGTGTACGCACGCAATGGTTCATCTGGCCGAGCAGTCGTTTTCGAGTGTCGAACAGGTTGTCTGCGGTGAGTTTCACCTGACAATGCAGCAATCCGGCCAGTACGGTTCCATTCTGCGAGTTCCGTTCGGCTTCGGAGCTTTTCTGACCGGGATTCTGGCTGATCGGCTGGGTGCCTCCCGTGTGCTGACGCTGTATCTGGTCGGGACGGCAGTGGTCTGTTTGTCGTTTGTGTTCACCACTACGACTCAGATTATGGCGCTGCAGTTGTTCGCACTGGGCGTCTTTGCCAGCATGTATCATCCGGCGGGCTTGTCGTTGATGACTTCGATTACGACGCCGAACGATCGAGCGCGCGCGTTGGGAATTCATGGTGTGTTCGGCTCGTTGGGACTGGCTGGCGCCCCGTTGCTGGTGGGATTGATTCTGCTGAATCCGGACGCAACATGGCGAAACTTTTACATGGCGATTGGTGTCATCGCGGCCGTTCTTGTCTTTGTATTCCGCTGGGGCGTGACCAGATTCAGTGCGAACGCGGTGGCCAGCGCTGCAGTCTCGACAATTGCCCGGAGTCCCGGTGACCTTGCGCGATTAAAGCTGTTCTCTCCCGCGCAACTGCAAATTAGACCGTTCATCATCCTGATGACCTCGTCAGCCTGTTCCGGAATTGTGTATGGCGGCTTTCTGCATTTTCTGAAACGGTATCTCAGTGATATGAAGAGTTTCGACTTCCTTTCGACGAATCCCGATTCTGTCGCAAGTTATTTGGCATCGCTTGTCCTGTTCTGTGGCGTCGCCGGACAGTGGGTGTCTGGACGGATCGCCAGTCCACGCCGATTGGCGCCGATGCTCTCGCTGGTGTATTTGGCCAATGTGCCGCTGTTGTTTTGGATCTCAGTCGCCAGCGGCACGATGCGACTGATCCCCTGTTGCCTGCTGGGTTTCGTTCATTTCATGAACCAGCCGGTCTTCAACAGTCTGCTGCCCGACTATGTACCCGCGAAAACAAGAAGCACATGGTTTGGATTCAGCCAGATGATGACGTTTGGAGTCGGTGCGCTGGGGCCGTCGCTGGTCGGCTGGTGCAGCAATTTCCATCTTGCCTTTGCCGTGCTGGCGGGAATTTCACTCGTCGCTGGTCTGCTGGCAATTCCTATCTGGCGAGAACGAAAGCGACAGTTTGCAAATCCCTGAAGATTTAAAGTCTACGCGACAGAATCGCTGCTGGTAGGCTGATCCCAGGAATCATCGAGCAATGCATCGGAATCTGAAACCACATTCGCTCCTTCAATACGATGGGGGTCGCTGGAGTTTGAAGCATCCTGTTCAGGCTTCATCGCATCGTAAGCGACCTTGTGACCGGGCAACCATAACGGTTCAACTTGCTTCTGCTGGAACAGCTGAGCGATGTGTTCGTGGCAGGTAAAGAACAGCACCTGCTGCCCTTCGCGGGCGACGTCCAACAGACAGTCCGCCGCAGCTTCAGTCCGTTCTTGGTCAAAGTTGACAAACAAATCGTCCATCACAAGCGGCAGTTCGACACCTCGTTTCGCGAACTCACGCACGAGTGCAAACCGGATAGCAAGAAACAACTGTTCCCGTGTACCACCGCTGAGTTGTTCCACTCGAAACGTCTGACCATATTCATCGTCAATGCACAGAAAGTCATCTCCCAGCGGTGCCCAGATTCGATGGTAGCGACCGGATGTCATGCGGTGCATGTATTCAGACGCCGTCACCAGTGTTCCGGAGATATTTTCCTGTTCAAAGCGGCGACGAATCTGCACGACGGCATCGTGTTCGATCTGCAAGGCGAACCAGTCTTCCGCTGCGCGGTAGACTTCCGAGGCCACACGAGCTTTCTGGAAAAACTCTGCATGGGAATCACGGCTGGATTCCAGCAGTCGGATTTCCTGTTTCAAACTGCCCAGCTCTTCGTGATTTCTGTTCAAACGTGATTCAACATCGGCAAGTTCCGAAGTTCGCAGTTGAATCGTCTCCCGAGCGTTGAGAGGATCGAATCGAATCAAATCGTCCTCCACGATCGCCAGCTCGGTCTCCGCAGATGACGCTTCGAACAATTCCTCGTTGGCTTTCTTCAGCTGAGATTCAAGTTGAACACGGCGAGTTTCGGACTCCTGCTGCTTAGTCAATTCCTCGCGCGACGAAACGCCTGATCTGGCAAGCACGGCGCTCCGCCGCAATTCAGCAGCTTCCATCTGATGCTGCGCATGAGATCCATCGCGATGCCGCGCATCGCTGTCCGAAAGCAGCCGATTCTTCTCAGTGCGGTCCCGATCATGAGTTTTCAGCTCCTGATGCCATGACGTAAGGACCTCCAGCGGTCGCGTGAAATTCAGCTTCCCGGCATTGGTGAGCCGACTTCCCAGCTGCTCGACTCGCACTCGCATCGCTTCGAACATCCGCCGCAGGCCTTCAACCTCCGGAGCTGAATTGCGCCATTGCGTAAGCATTTCCCGCACCTCCTGAATGCGGCGCCACCAGTCAAATGCCTGCTCAATGCGCACTGTCTCGTCCATCCCCAGTGAAGTCAGCAGCCGACACCATTCCTGTCGCTGCGCGTTGACGGTCTGCTGAGCCGATTTATACCGGTCTCGCAGCAACTGCAAACGCATACGTCGAGACGCTGTACGCGTCTGTTTGCGCTGCAGCACCTCCAGATCGGCAATGCGTGTCGAACAGTCACCAATGCGATCAACCATTTCTGCCGTGGATGATTTCCAATTTTCCGCGTTGTCGTGGCGTCCTGCAAAGCGATCGGCCAGAGACATCTTGGCAATGCGTTCCTGGAGCAATCGCAATTGTCGATCAGCCTGCCGAGCTTCGTCCGCAATGTCATCGAGCTTGATACCAACCTTCGCGTCGAAGTTGTTTCGCAGGCCGTTGCGAACGCCCCACCACATGATGCCTGCGAAACCAAACGCCGCTGCCGCCAAAGCACCGCCGAGGGCGCGGCGTGGTTCCCCGCCAAGGGAGAAAGTTGCGATCCCGAAAAGACACAGCGCTGCACCGATCCAGCCCATCGTGGTAATCGTCTTATCAACCCAGGCTGGGATCGATTCATCCGTATCGACGCGATCGATGACTCGACGCACGGTTTGAATTTTCAACGCCAGTTGTTCTTCCTGGAGTCGCAGGCGTCCGAGATTCTCAAGTTCCTTTAGCCGCGTCTGTTCGAGATCAATCGCTTCCGATACTGGAATCCCGACAACGTCCAACTGCGTGTTGAGCTCCACCAGCTCCCTCTGGCTGCGCCTGGTCATGCTCCGCAGCCAGCGTCGGAGTTTGCCACGCCGCTGAAGTGCATCCTGATAGCTTCGCGCGGCTTCAAGCAGACGATGATGAGCCGCCGGTGAAGTGTCAACAGAATTCAGACGTTCAACCGACCAGCCGTTGCCGAGTTGCGTCATCTGATGATTGAGTTCACGCCTTAATTCGGATGAACGGTCTTCTGCATTCCGAATTTGTTCTTCTATCTGACGCAGCCAGTCGCTTTGATCGACAAGACTTTGAATCGCGTATCTCTCTTTGTCGAACATCTGATCGGTCTGCAGTCGTTCGGCCTGAGATCGCAGCTGAGCCGCCTGTTCAGTCAGTTTATCGCGGCGGCTGGAAGCTTCCTGAATGTCCTTTTCAGCTGCGGTAAACAGTTTCAAGGCCTCGGTCGGATTGGTGGGCACCACCGGCAGCCGGGACTGTTCTTCCTGCAGATTCCTGATGCGTTTCCACGGCTTGTGACAATTCTGAAGAAATCGCAGACCATGCAATTCGTTGTTGACAACGCCTTCCCGCTTCTGAAGCTCTTCGATCTCCAGAAGCAGCTCCTGACGCCGCCGCGTCAGTTTGGCATGTTTATCGCGGGCCAACCCGGAGTTGCGACGACTGCCCGACATACTCGCGTACTTATCGAACAATTCCGGAATTCCACCAGACCGATTGTCCTCAGCAAACATCGACGTACGTCGTGCCTTCACGTCGGCGAGTGCATCTAAAATCTGTCGCCCCTGTGGCCCAAGCGACAAACCATAGATGTACTCAGCTACCTGGTGCGTTCCCAGAGTCGCCAGTTGCTGCAGCTCGCGGACACCGACGGCAAAGATGTCAGCGTAAACTTCTTCGCTGGTGCCTGACAGAATGTTGTTCAGCGCGGCACTCTTTTCAATGCCTTCCTGACCGCCGGAAATTCTCAGACGACCGCGACCCGTGAGTTCAGCACGGCGATGAATTCGCCATGTGCGACCGCCATGCTCACACCGCACGGCTCCACGCCAAGGCTGTTCCGCGTCCGGGCCATGAAATGCCGGTTCTGTAGCCAGCGGTTCGTACCCGTACAGAGTCGATCGAATAAAACGCATCAGCGTCGTTTTACCGGCCTCATTGGGACCGTAGATGACGTTGAGCCCTTTCGGATCAAGACGCAGCAACAGATTGCGCCAAATGCGAAAGCGATCGATGTCTATTTCAGTCAGCTTCATGCCAAATTCCTTTGGTAGACCGCTCTTCCTGTAACCCCGTGTTCAGTCATCGAATTCCTCCTCAGCGTCGTCATCATCGACGTATTCAGATTCAAAGTCTGCGGCGCTGTCAAGGTTGCCAGCAAGTTTGCTCGCCCCGGATTCACTCTGATCTGCATCGACGTCATCAAGCAAATCTACGTCGCCCGATTCGTCGTCGGTCATGCCAAAGTTCGGTACAAACCATGTTGCCCCGTCAGTCCGCAGCCTTGCCAAAATCTGTTCCGGATCAATCGATGGCAACAAGGAAGTTAATCGCTGCTTCCACCCGGTGGTGAGTTCTCTGTTGGTGTCGATCAAAGTCTGGAGGGCATCGTCTGTGAGAACTCGGGGCCGCCCCGCGATCTGTAGATACTGATCGGCGAGGGACGTCGGTGGATCGCCCAGCGGCCAAGCGCTGGGGAATGACCGAATGTCGTGCAAGAGTCGAATTGTGCGACCGCTGAGTTTGAGTTCATCAAGTTCCACTGCTGCTGCGCCGTCCAGATCATTGCGAGCCAGTTGCTGCAGCACGGGTAACGCACCGCGCAGAATCCACTGCACCGACCAGATGCGGTCGGCTGCTCCAGGTTTCTGTCCCAGCAATAGTGTCTTCATCTGCTGCAGTATCGATGACAGATTGGTATGCGATGCGACGTTGACTTCAATCTGTTTCCAATCGACACAACTGGAATCGACAGAAGAAATCCGAATCTCGCCCGATTCCGAAACCTCAACCAGCGAGCATGCGCCGCCGGAGGCTTCCATCTGACTGCGTGGTTGTGTGGTGCCGGGACAGTGAATAACGCCCTCATCCCGCCATAGCGTCGTGCGCGCCAGCTCTCCGGTCAGTGCCAGAAAATTCAATTGACCCTCGTGCAGCATTTCATCGACGTATCGAATAAATCCCGGATCAAGCGATGGATGTGCGTCGGACGGTCCGGCTTCCAAAGTTTCCAGAGATCGCTTTATACTTCGACGACCGGCGTCGGCTGCTTTACGGGGTTGTTCGCCATTTTCGGCATCGATCGAACGCCACACGCGAGTCGATTCATCGTCGTCGGAATCGGCCGACGAAGTGGGTCCGTTGATTTGCTCGCCTGACACTAGGTTCTGCAGCGACGCAGCGAGCGTTTCGTCGGACGCTGAAGCAGCCATCGCCGCCATCCGTCGAGATTCTTCATATTTCGCTTTGCTCACCACGCCGATACGAAACGGCTTAATGCCGTCACTGCCTTTGGCGAGCACGCGAATGCCAAACGCATCCGCTTCACCAAACCACATGGACGACGAAAGCGTCGTGGCAAGACGATCTCTGACGTATAGTTCCTCAGGTTCGGGGTTTGAGCTATAACAAACAACAACGTTGTCGGGCATCTCGGGAATTGCACGCCAAGCTTCGGGCGGATCTGAATCGCCAGGAAGCACGAAGACCTGAATATCGTGTTCCGCAAGTCGTTTGACACCCCTTAGCAGAGTCAATCGTGCGCGAAGACTGCGATCAGCTTCGACAAACACGTTGCCGGACAAAAGCAGAAAATCAACATCGTGACGGACGGACGCTTCGATGACTTCTTCAAATGCGTGCAACGTGGCATCTTCAAATGCAAATCGCAGCTCGTCGGTCAGACTTTCCGCAGTTTGTACACTCACAGGAACATCCAGCCGAATATTGGCAGCATGAATAAATCGTTGCGGTTCAAACGCCATCAATCAGACTCCCTTCCGACATCCAAAACAGCGGACGATTGCATCCTGATTCCTGAAGAATTCGCTCAATACGAACAGACGTCGAGCAACATTCAGCGGAATTCAATCCATAAATTGATGGCACGTCACGAAGGTTCGGTAAGCTGCCAGTGACTGCGAAGTCTAATGAACCTGCGAACCTGGGGAAAGCCTTCCCGTCTGGCAGAATTAGTACTTTTTTTGACTTCGCCCTGCAGCGGCATCGCCGTGAAGCATCCTGGACTGCCATTCACGCAGGGAACGGTCGGCCTTGCCTTGCAGTGAAACCTTTTCGATATTTTCGCTACAATCATGACAGAAGTGAAATGCACGAAACATCAAATGGAATGTCCATCCGATTGACGATGTCAGTGAAGGTCCGATAAGAGCCGCGGCTCTTCCCGGCAATCTTTTGTAAGAATACCGTTTTCGAACGGTTTCCAGCTGTCGCCGTCATCGTTCATTCCCCCTCTGAACAGTGACGGCGACTTTTTTTTGCAGAACGAATCTATGACGCGCCGCAAACGTCCTCCTGAAGGCCGTTCGTTTGCAGTCTCAACCTTTCGAGATCCTGCGAGCTGGCTTCCTGGTTTTATTACCTACCTGGACGCTGAATGCGGCATGGCGCAGAACACGCTAGTCGCGTATCGTCATGATCTGGAACGATTTTTTGCATGGAATCGCGACACTGGTAAAGTTGGAATTCACGACATTGGCGTCCCTACGATCACTGCGTTCCTCGACTTCCTGCAGAACCTGGGGCTTGCTGCAAGCAGTGTCGGACGCAATCTTGTCGCAGTGCGAATGTACTTCCGTTTTCTGATGCTGGAGGGTGTCGTTGCGGAGAGCACGGTTGATCTTGTAAGTTCACCCAAACTCTGGGAACGCCTCCCGAAAGTTCTAAGTCCGGAGATGGTCGATGCATTGTTGATGGCACCGATTGGCTCGGTCGATCGGTATTACCTTCGCGACCGTGCGTTGCTGGCCGTCATGTACGCGACTGGCTGCCGTGTTTCGGAAGTTGTGGGGTTGAAGCAGCAGGACGTGCAGTTAGCCGAAAACTATTGCCGCTGTACAGGCAAAGGGAACAAGCAACGACTTGTCTCACTGAATCCCGTTGCCACCAACGCGATACGAAAGTACCTCGACCTTGAACGCCCCGACCTGGTAACGGTGGCTGGAATCGAGAGCGGGTATCTGTTTCTAACTCGCAGCGGCCGGATCATGAATCGCGAATCTGTCTGGGGACTAGTACAGCGGTATTCCGCCCGCGTCGGATGTGCACGGGAAGTCAGTCCGCATACGTTGCGGCACAGTTTTGCCACGCACTTACTTGCAGGCGGTGCGGATATCCGAGCCCTCCAAGAAATGCTGGGGCACTCCAGTATCCGCACCACGCAGGTTTATACACACGTCGAACACAGCCGACTGAAGTCTGTTCACAAGCAATGTCATCCGCGCGGCTAATTCGCATCAACCCCTGAGCGGAATCGGAACAGGCTGCCGAAGGGGGTGGTGAAGTAGAGGTCGCCGGTCTCGTCTTCACCAAAACTCATCACAGGCAGCTTGTCGCCGGTCAGTGAGTAATTCGCAATGACGCTGCCTGCCGCTTCGTCGTAGTCAAGTGCCCAAAGAAGCCCGGTGACGTAGTCGGCATAGACGTACTTGCCGACCAGTTCAGGCACGCGAGTTCCTCGGTAGACCGATCCGCCGGTGATCGATTTTCCAATGTCGTGATGGTACTCCAAGATTGGGTCGATGAGATCCGGACGGACAGCGTCGTTGCCGTCCGGGCGGAACCAGTGCTTCGCTTCACGAATGTTCCAGCCATAGTTTCCGCCGGACTTGATAATGTCAATTTCTTCCCACAAACCCTGACCGACGTCACCGGCCCACAGTAATCCTGTCTTGCGATCGAACGCCATCCGCCAGACATTGCGCAGTCCGTAGGCGTAAATCTCTTCGCGAACGGGAATCATTTTCCCACGCGGACCAGCCGGAACGGTTTTGCCGATAAAAGGATTGTCCTTCGGTATGGCGTAGTTAATGCCATCGGCCTTATGGTCGATATCGATTCGCAGAATTGACCCGAGCAAAGTTGTCAGGTTCTGACCATTTCCATTCGGGTCATTGCCGCTTCCACCGTCACCGAGCGCGATGTAAAGGAAACCGTCGTCGCCAAACAAAATCGTTCCGCCGTTATGATTCCAGAATGGTTGTGGCACGCGAAGTATGACCTCCTCAGACGCCGGATCTGCGACATTGGGATTGTCCTTTGATACGCGAAACCGCGAAATCTTTGACAACAGGTCCGCTTCCGCTGATGTGTAATACAGGAAGAACTCGCCGTTCTGCTTGAACTTCGGATGAAAGGCAAACCCCAGCAGCCCTTCCTCGTTTCGATTGTCCGCGTAAACACAGCGTTCGTCGATGTCAAGAAACACGGTCGCTTCCTCGGCGTCCTGATTGTTTTCGAAAACCTTGATGATTCCTTCCTG
Source organism: Planctomycetaceae bacterium (assembly GCA_947476295.1). Taxonomy (GTDB): domain Bacteria; phylum Planctomycetota; class Planctomycetia; order Planctomycetales; family Planctomycetaceae; genus SXXK01. The sequence goes on from CANJQC010000043.1 coordinate 25,340, forward strand.
CTCCGCCACAAACACTCGGTTGCTGCCGTCTCCAGCGTGAGTCACCACGATTGGACGATTGAATTCCAGATTCGGAAATGCACGTTCGGTGCTCACAGCCAGTGGTGTGTCCGCAACAGAATCACCGGCGATCACGGCAGCGTCATGCAGACAACCCGACAGCACCCGGATTCCGAAAATTACACTCGCCAGCACTCGCTTCACAGCGTTCTCCTTTAAAACTGCTTTGATCAGAACGGACGCCCGAGGACAGAAGCCGCAGACGTTGAGCCTAAACAACTTTGAAACCATCAGATTGTAGGCTTGTCCTGTAGAGGAGGAAGTCAACGCGGTGCAAGAAAGTCACTGAACAGAGACAACCATGGAATCAGGTCAGGTCACCAGGGCGTGGCCCAGAAACAAGAATGTAAATCGTGCGTACAGGAACATGAATATCCGCTTCTATCGATGGCAGGACTCAGTGTGTCAGAGAAATGCGAGTGGGCGGAGCGACTTCACCTGCCTGGGAAAACCTGCAGCATTGCGCACGACACGATTGAAATCGCGGCATCATCTCGGGGCCCAATTTCCGTGAAATGTTGGTCATTTTTTCTTTTGCCGACTGAAATAAAAAATTCTGGATTCCAATCCTCCTGAATATGCAGATCGCAGGGGTCACTGAATTCTGTGAAATGTTGACTTTTGACAACACGCTCGCGGAAACGTGATAGGCTATTTAAGCAGAACAGAATAGGACACATGCAAAGTTTGGATAGCAATCTTTCATAATCTTTCTTTTCTACGACTGTATTTGTTGCACAAATAGCCAGTTACGGTCATATTAAAACGCATAGTGAGAGTTTCTGTGGCGGAACTTAGATGATTTTGGATGAACGTCGCGCAAAAATACTGAAAATTGCTGAAGAATCTGGATTTGTGTCACTTCAGCGGCTGGTGACTGAAGTTGAAGCAAGCGAGTCCACGATTCGACGGGATTTGGAATTTCTTGACGCGATGGGCCAGATTCAGCGGACGCGTGGAGGCGCTTCGTTTTTGGGGGATTCATTGTCTGATTTTGATGCGAGGGTTGGCCGCGCGTCTCTTGAAAAACAACAAATTGCTCGTCGTGCGGCGGACTTGATTTCGTCCGGTGAAACAGTGCTGCTCGATGGCGGGACGACGACATTGGAGGTTGCACGTTACTTAACAGGCAAGTCCCTGCAGATTCTCACCAATTCTTTACCCATTGCTTCGCTATTGATGAACCGTCCTGAAGTGGAATTGATTTTTATCGGCGGTTACGTCTATCCCAAGACCGGTGTTGCGCTGGGCGAGCAGGCGGTGGAAGCTTTGCGGAAAATGCACGCCAGTCGGTTGGTGATGAGTACAGGTGGAATAACGGCGGAAGGTCTTTTCAATAGTAACGCTCTGTTGGTCGATACAGAGCGACAGATGATCCGTGCTGCGGATCGAGTGACATTAGTGGCGGACAGCAGCAAGTTCGGACAGCGAGCGTTATCGATGCTTTGTCCGTTAAGTGACGTGCATGAAATTGTGACGGACGATGGAGTGTCCGATGAGTGGCGGGCAGTGATGGAGTCCGCCAGCGTTCGCATGGAGGTTGTTGAAACTGTGGCGCATGCGGCTCGCGTGCGATAAAGTTGGAGCGACTTGTGGCGACAGCAACATTGAATCCTGCGGACGTGGAACGAGTCGTTCGTGACGTTCTCAATCGGCACCTTGCCGCCCGATCCAGTGGTTCACCAGCGAAAAGCTCAAGTGGTGATATCCCCGTGCTGCGCTCTGCACCGGCACCATCAACGAGCATGTTGAGTCCAACTGTGTCGGCGGGCAAGCGGAATCCTCTGGTTGTCAATATCTCAGCACGGCATGTGCATTTGACTCAGGAGCACGTCGAGATTCTCTTTGGCAATGGTGCTACGCTAACGCCGGAGAAGGATCTCTATCAGGACGGTTACTTTGCCGCGAAGGAAACAGTCGCTGTTGTCGGGCCGCGTCGGCGGATGCTGCCAAACGTTCGAGTCCTCGGGCCATGCCGTGAAGATTCACAGGTCGAATTGGCATTTACGGACGGCATTTCCCTGGGGATCGATTTACCAGTACGAGTCAGCGGCAACGTCAAGGGAACACCCGGTTGCGTTCTGATGGGGCCGCATGGGGTCGTCGAGTTGAAACATGGTGTCATCAGAGCGATGCGACACGTTCACATGGGGCCGGATGACCTGACCTACTACGGCGTGGCGAATGGCGATTATGTCCACCTGCGAATTGAATCACCCGGATGCACGACGGTCCTTGAAGACCTTGCGGTGCGAGCCGCCAAAGGTATCAAACTGGAAGTCCATCTGGATACCGACGAAGGCAACGCCTGCAACCTGGAGAACGCATCGAAAGTGGAACTGGTGAAACCGGAACCGTGTCAGTGTAAACACTGAGAGTGTTCAGCAATCGCAGGCAACACACTGAAAACTGAAAACTGAAAACTTTGTCACTCGGAGAGTGACGTTCCTTTGTTGCCGATCTCGTTTCAGGATGGAAGCGTGCAAAGGCTGGAGTAAATTTGAAATGGCAAAGTCAATGGAAGCATTGGGAATGATCGAAACGAAGGGCTTCGTGTGCATGCTCGAAGCCATCGATGCAATGCTGAAAGCTGCCAATGTGCAGTTGGTTGCGTGGGACAAAATCGGCAGCGGATTTGTCACAGCATTCGTCTCCGGTGATGTCGGTGCAGTGAAAGCTGCTGTTGAAGCTGGAGCTGCCGCCGCATCAAAACTTGGACAGGTCGTCAGCGTAGAAGTGATTCCTCGTCCGCACGAGGAACTGTCAGCGTTCCTGCCAAAGCCAAAGTCGGCTGCTCCGGCAAAGAAGTAGACATTATCCGCATTCCTTATTTGAGATTTGAAATTTGAAATTTGAAATTTCGAATCCCATGAACCCGATTCAACTTGAACTTTTTTCGGAACAACGACCAATGAACGAAGCTATTGGAATGATTGAAACCAAGGGTCTGGTTGCCGCTGTGCAGGCATCAGACGCGATGCTGAAAGCTGCAAACGTCACGCTTGTGAAGCAGCTCAACATCGGTGCAGCCTATATTACGACCATCATCAAAGGCGACGTCGGCTCTGTTCGTGCTGCTGTTGATGCCGGGGCCGCTGCCGCTTCACAGTCCGGCGAACTGATATGTGCGCACCTGATCCCGCGACCAGAAGCGTCGTTGCTGGAATCGGTGCTGTAATAAAGCCCTCGGCGGTTAAGTTAGGTCCTGCCTGCCGGGCAGGACTTCGGAACCAGATGCAGCGGCACAGACGACAACCTTGCGACATAGAGCGGGCGTCGGTCGCATCACTGGCTCGCCTTTGGCGAAGGTCCTTTCCGGCAGAAAGGACCTACATGAAACGGTAACATGAAAGTTCTTGTCGCCAATCTGGGATCGACCAGTTTCAAGTACCGACTGTTTGATCTATCGACCGAGTCCCAGCTTGCAAAGGGCGGTATCGATCGAATCGGACAGGCGGGTGCTCTGAGCAGTTGTTCCCTGCAGATCGGAAGCTACAAAGCAGAGACGCAGCAGTCCGTGTCCACCCATGCGGCCGCTGTCAGCATCTGCCTTGAGCAACTGACGAATGCAGAACATGGCTGTCTGAAATCGGTAGATGAAGTCGGTGGCATTGGATTCAAAGCGGTCTTTGCAGGCAATCTCAGCGGCGTTCGTATTGTCGATGAGGCATTGCTGCAGAAGATGGAAGCTTTGTCGGATATTGCACCAGCTCACAACCCGCCGTATGTGAGGGCCATGCGACAACTGCAACAGGCGTTTCCGCAGATTCCTCTGGTAGCCGCACTGGAAACAGGCTTTCACGAAACGATTCCATTCGAACATCGAGCCTACGCGGTTCCGTACGAGTGGTACACAGATTTTGAGATTCGTCGCTGGGGATTTCACGGTGCAAGTCATCGCTTCATCGCGGGCCGCATCGCTCAGATCCTAGGTCGAAATGATCTGAAGGTCATCAGCTGTCATCTCGGTGGCAGTGCTTCAATCTGTGCGATTCGCAGCGGCGAAAGTTTTGCAGCGTCGATGGGCATGAGTCCTCAGGGAGGTCTGCCGAACAATAATCGCGTGGGTGATTTCGATGCTTATGCAATTCCGGTAATTATGAAACGAACGGGGCTGACATTTGAACAAGTGCTGACGGAGATGTCTTCAAAAGGTGGACTGCTGGGAATCAGCGGACTCAGCGGTGACTGCCGCGACCTTGAAGAAGCATCGGCCAAAGGTCATGCCCGTGCGGAGAAAGCTTTGAAGCTGTTCGAAGCATCGATTCGATCTTATGTTGGCTCGTACATGGCCCTTCTGGGCGGAGCAGATGTGATCGTGTTCACCGGGGGGATTGGTGAGAACAGTGAACGCATTCGTACCAACGTCTGCCGTGACATGAAATGGGCAGGCGTGGAACTGTGCGAACAGAAAAACTCAGGAATGAAGGGTGAAGCCTGCCTGAGCAATGAGACAAGTCGCGTCCAGATCTGGACGGTGCCGACAAACGAAGAACTCGTCGTGGCACGTCAGACGGCTGCGGCGATTACAAAGTAGCCATCACGCTCCGCCGTGATGAGCCCCGAGTGAACGACTTTGATCAAGTGGTTTAGGTTCCAGAATTAACGACGTCGAGTGACAAAGGCTCCTCACGCGGAGCGTGAGGGCTACAAAGGGCAACAACCATGTTCTTGGCACGCATTACCGGCAGCCTTGTAGCAACTCAGAAAGTTGAGTCGCTCGTGGGCCAAAAACTGTTGCTCGTTGAACCACTGCGAGTCGATGAAAAAGATCAGAAGAGTCTGAAGCCAACCGGCCGGTCGTTTGTGGTGGTCGATACGGTCGGAGCGGGTGAAGGCGACATCGTTCTGTGCGTTCAGGGCTCCAGTGCTCGGTTGACGCCGGGGACCAAGGAACTTCCGATCGATGCCGCGATCATCGGGATAGTGGACACGGTGCAGGTGAAACAAAAGACGGTGTTTAAGGCGGGTGAATAGATCACTTTGGCGAGCGGCAGGGCGTCAGCCCTCCGAGGATGAATCAAAAAGTGGTGGGCCGGCGCTTCGCTGGTCCCACCCTACGAAACGAAAACCTACCGACGGATTGGGAGGCAACAGTATGCGACACGGAGTTGTCGCGAGACAAAGAGATTTCAATCGTGCAGGCGACAGCAAACGAACAGACGATCCGGAATATCGTGCAGGAAGTTCTGACTCAGCTCACCAGCCGCAATGGTACCGCGACGAAGGTGAACGGCTCAGCAGGTCCGGACACTCGATGGGGCGTTTTTAATACGGTTGATGAAGCCGTTGAGGCTGCTCAGAACGGTTTCGAGAAGCTGAGTCGCGCCTCATTGGAGGATCGTAAAGCGGCGATCGACATCGTCAAGCAGATCTGCGATGAGCAGGCCGAAGAATTGGGGCGGCTGGAGTTCGAAGAAACAAAGATCGGTCGCCTTGAACACAAGATTGGCAAGTTGAAGGCCATCAAGGGCGTGCCGGGCATTGAGTTCCTGCGGACAGACGCGATCAGCGGTTCACATGGGCTGATGATTACCGAGTACGCTCCGTTCGGGGTCATCGGTGCCATCACTCCGGTGACGCATTCGTTGCCAACTCTGGCTGGCAACTTTGTCAACATGGTGGCTGCCGGAAACACGATCGTCTGCAATCCTCACCCGAGCGGAGCGAAGATTGCCAGCGAAGGTGTGCGACGATTCAACAAAGCGATTTTTGCAGCTACCGGCCTCGAAAATTTGGTCAACATCATCGGGACTCCGACAATCGAAACCGCTCAGCAGGTTTTTGATCATCGCGGCGTCAAGTTGCTGGTTGTGACCGGCGGGCCAGCGGTGGCGCGTGCAGCCCTGCAGAGTCCCAAGCGCGCAATCGTGGCGGGGCCAGGGAATCCACCGGTCGTCGTCGATGCAACAGCTGACATCGACAACGCAGCTAAGTCGATCGTGGCCGGTGCCGCGTTCGACAACAGTCTGCTGTGCATCAGCGAGAAGGAGGTTTTCGCTGTTAAGGAAATCTTCGACCAGCTGATGACTGCAGTTTCAAATCACGGCGGATATCGGCTCAACCCGGCTCAGATCGCAGCGTTCACAGCTAAAGCGTTCGGTCCTCCGAAAGAACCGGGCGGGCATCATGTGCTCAACCGAGATTTCATCGGCAAGGATGCGGCGTGGCTGGCGGCTCAGATTGGTCTGAACATTCCATCAAGCACGCTGATTCTGTATGGCGAAACGGATGAACACAATCCTTTTGTTCCTGAAGAGCAGATGATGCCGTTCATCCCGTTCGTACGAGCCAACTGCAGCGATCACGCGATTGCTCTGGCGAAAAAGTATGAACACGGTTTCGGCCACACTGCGATTATCCATTCTCGCGACGTCCATACGATCACAAAAATGGGCCGCGTGATGAATACAACGCTGTTCGTCCAGAACGGCCCCTGCATGGCGGGACTCGGTCTTGGCGGCGAAGGCTACCTGTCGTTCAGCATTGCAACTCCCACTGGCGAAGGCGTGACGAGTCCCATGACGTTCACTCGCCAGCGACGATGTGTGACGGTGAATGATCTGAGGATTATTTAAAATTTTTCAGTGCTCATTTTTCGGATTAAATCTTACGATTTAGCCGCAATGCGGCGCGATGTGATAGCTTGGGGCAACGCCCCAAGGAAGACGTAACAGAGTTGTCGGAGCCCTGAAGGGGCGCAATCGGAGACATCAACATTTCGCTCTTTCAGGGCTTTGTAATCTTGAGCCAAAATATACCTAGGGCGTTGACCTAGGCTATCACATTGTGGGCCTATGGCCCGAAACTCAGTTTCGGGCCTGAACACCGAAAACTCTCCCGTGCAAACAGCAAGAATAATCGGACATGCGACAGCGACGCTCAAGCATTCATCTTTAAACGGATGGAAGCTGGTGGTGTTGCAGCCTCTGGACATCAACAACGAACCGGATGAGTTTCCACAGTTAGCCATTGATCCTTTGGGGGCTCGCCAGGGCGATCATGTCTTCTTTACAAGTGATACGAAATACATTCAGGAATTAACCAGCCGAAAGGATTCGCCGATTCGTTTTTCGGTGCAGGGGATCCTGGATCAACAACCGAAGCCAGTGAAGAAACGTGGAAAATAGTCGTCAGCCGGCAGTGTTCAGTGTTGAGCAACACTCAAAAACTGACGACTGAAAACCGAAATCTAAACTATGACCATCAGCGTACAATTTATTGATCAGATCGTCCAGAACGTCATGCGGGAAATGCAAACCCGCGTGCCGACGTTCGCAGCCGCCACACCGACGGTGATGAAGAAAGCGGCGGAATCAACAACGGAGTCGGTCCAGATTAGCAGCCGAGTTGTCAGTGAAACCGTGCTCATCACCGCCAACGCGGCAGGGCGCGCAATCTCGCTGCAGCCCGGAGCTGTGGTAACTCCGTCCGGTCGTGAATTTATTCGCAAGAATAACGTGCGGATGACAAGTCAGGTCAGCGGCAAGAGTTCATCTTCCATCGTCGGAACCTTCATCGTCATCGGCTCAAACACAGCAGTTCATACCGCCGCTTCGGCAGCAGGCTGGAAGACGATCGCAGCATCGACAGAATCTGAAGCCGCAACTCTCAGCCTCGCAAATCTGTCGCACAGCATCGTCGCCTGCTGCGGCGGTGAACCGTCGGTTGTGGCTTGTTTGCTGAATCGAGACTCGGCCGTGCGAGCTGCCGTAATTTCTCGCGCGACAAATCTGGTAACACTGACCACCGTGATGAGTCCTCAGGTTGTTTGCTTGGAATCATCCGGCTGGTCTTTCGGTGACATTCTGCGTCTGCTGCGGTCACTCGCGACACCGTCCGGTGCACCGGCTTACTGGAAAGAAATTTCCACAGGAAGCACACGATGAGAATCATGGAATGCATCGGATTGGTAACGTTGTCTCATTGGACTCCCTCACTCAAAGGCGCGAGCTGGAAGCTGGCGGTTCCCTTGATGCACACGGGTTTGAATGGTGATGAATCCGGACGGACGGAGCCGGTTATTGTTTACGATGACATGGGAGCGGGCATCGGTAGTTTGATGGCGGTGACAGAAAGTGCCGACGCATCGACTCCGTTTTATCCGAATTCAAAACCCATCGATGCATACAACGCCGCGATACTGGATACGGTGAGTGTTGAATAATGTCGAGTTTTCAGTAGTCAGTGTTCAGAAAACACAGGAACTGCGGCTCACTGAAAACTGAAAACTGGCAACAAAATTTTTTTACGAAGTAAAAACCATGGCAAACAAATGGAACAGCGGCATTAACGATCGAGGACTCAAAGAAGAGATCTGCGAGATCGGCCGACGTGTCTACAACAAGGGTTTCGCAGCCGCCAACGATGGCAACATCAGTATTCGAGTCGGTGAAAACGAAGTTCTGTGTACGCCGACAATGATTTGCAAAGGCTTTATGAAGCCCGAAGACATCTGTGCGGTTGACATGGAAGGCAAGCAAATCGCCGGCGTCCGCAAGCGGACGAGCGAAGTCCTGCTGCACCTGGCAATCATGAAACATCGCCCGGACGTTAAGGCTGTGGTTCACTGCCATCCCCCTCATGCGACCGCATTTGCAGTCGCCGGCGAACCGATTCCGCAGTGCATCCTGCCGGAAGTGGAAGTTTTCATGGGGGAAGTGCCAATTGCTCCTTATGAGACTCCCGGCGACGAGCGATTCGCGCAGACCGTTGTTCCGTTTCTGAAAGCAACGAATACGATCATCCTGAAGAACCACGGTACGGTTTCATTCGGTAAGGACTTGCAGGATGCATACTGGAAGACAGAGATTCTTGACGCTTACTGCCGCATTCTTCTGTTAGCCAAGCAGATTGGTCAGCCGCAATATCTCAACGAACAGAAAAGCCGCGAGTTGCTCGACCTCAAAAAGAAATGGGGCTTCGACGATCCTCGCTTCCACAACGAAGACTGCGACCTCTGCGGCAACAGTGCATTCCGCGAAGGCTACAAAGAAAACATTCCCGTTCAGCGCGCCTTCGACAAGGCTCCTGAGTATCCCGGCATTCTGCAAAAGCCCTGTGGCGAAGCGTGCGACACGAAGCCAGCGAATGTTAACGAAGACCTAGTGAAGGTGATTACGAATCAGGTGTTGGCGGCGCTGGGAAAAGCATAAAGTAGATCCTTATCTGCCGGAAAGGACTATCGCCGCAAGGCGAACCGCCATGGGACGAACGTCCGCTCAACGGCATCGGGTTGCCGTATTGTCCGTGTCAATTGGTCGCAGTCGCGGCGTGCCGCGAAGTCCTGCCCGGCAGGCAGGACCTACCTAAGACCGCCACCGGCGGGCATAACCCACATGCGGCAATCTTGTTATGATAAGGACTCCCTCGATTGAAGGAGAATGATATGCCGATACATGACTGGACAAAGATCTTCGATGGTGCGTTTCACCATTTTCATCAGACTTGGGTTGTAGCAATCTCAAGAACACTGAACGCTGGGTTGCTTCCAGACGGCTACTACGCCGCCGCAGAGCAAGTCGTCGGAGGACCAAACGCGGATGTTGTGACACTCGATGCATGGCAGCCGGTTGACGAAAACGGACAAGGTGAACGGTTACCGGATTCTATGTCGGGCGGAGTTGCCCTTGCCGACCATCCTCCAAAGGTCAAATATCAGTTTGAAACGGATCGACGTCACTACGCGGGCAAAGCAGATCATATTGCGCTGAAACATGTCAGCAGCCATCGATTAATCGCAGTCATCGAAATCATTTCCCCCGGCAACAAGAACAATAACCGCGCGTTAGAGAGTCTTCGTAAGAAGGTGAACATTTTGCTTGATGAAGGAGTTCATTTGTTGTTGGTCGATATTCTTCCTCCGGGACCTGTCGATCCGCAAGGGTTACCGCTGGCTCTCTCTATCACTGATCAGTCTGAGGTTCCGAGTGCGACCGAAGCCGAGCCGTTTACGCTGTTTTCGGTTCGATGTGCGGAGGCGGGAGATATTCTCAGTGGATTTGTTGAATTGGTTTCTCGTGAGCAGACTCTTCCGGACATGCCATTGTTTATGAACGAAGAGCGTTACATCTCGGTCCCGTTGGAATCGACATATCAGGATGCGTGGCGCGATGTGCCAGCACCGTGGAAGAAGATGATCGAATCAAAGTCGGCGTGACACTGCCGACTGGCCTTTCTGATAAACTGAAAACTTGAGGCTCATATGAAAGTCAGCATCATCGGTGGTGGTGGATTGGTGGGTTCCTGTGCTGGGTTTGCCCTGCAGGCCGGGAAGATTGTCAGCGAGATTGCTCTTGTTGACGTTAATCAGGATCTGTGTGAAGGGCAGGCTCTGGACTTGCTGCACGGTGCGTCATTGATGGCACCGCAGCGGATCACAGCGGGCGGGACGGAGGCTTGTAAGGACAGCGACGTGATCGTAATCACCGCTGGCCTGCGACGCAAGCCGGAGGAAAGCCGACTTGATTTGATCAATCGCAACGTTGCGCTGTTCCGGGGGATTCTGGCGGACGTCAAGAAGCATGGATACAAGAAAGACGCGATTGTCTTTGTGGTCTCCAATCCGGTTGACGTGCTTACGTATCTGGCTGTGAAGGAACTTGGTCTGCCTGCGTCACAGGTCATCGGACTTGGTACCGTTCTTGATACGACCAGACTCCGCAGTCTGCTGGCTCAGCGACTGAATGTCCCGCCGACTCAGGTACATGTGACGATCTTTGGCGAACACGGCGACAGCATGGTACCGATCTGGTCGATGGCCCAGATCGCCAATCTGCCGCTCGACAAATACCCCGGCGTCACAGCCAGCCTCATCGCTGAAATTGAAACGAAGACGCGAGGCAGCGGTGCGGAAGTGATCAAGAAAAAAGGCGGCGCAGGATTCGCGGTTGGCGTTTCGATTGCCGATGTCGTTCACAGCATTGCCTTGGACGATCAACGCATTCATCCCGTCAGTTCCCTAATGAACGGTGCCTACGGAATCCGCGATGTCTGCCTGTCAATTCCGACCGTCATCGGCCGCAGCGGTGTAAAGAGCCATATCGAAGTCGAGCTGTGGTCCAAAGAAAAGACGGCTCTGGTGCAAAGCAGCAACGTGCTGAAGGAGACAATCAGCAAAGTACTGAAGGGGTAATTGTCGTCTTTCGCTCCGCGAAAGAAACGCCGCGTTTGCAGAGCAAAGTAGCCGTCACGCTCCGCCGTGACGAGCCTGGAAGTGGGCCACTTGGATGAAGCCCCCGCGCTGCTTGTCCATCAGCCCATCACGGGCAGATCGTGAAACTCTGTCGCGGTGGATGGATGTCGATCGACAAATGCTCATCACGGCGGAGCGTGATGGCTACTTTGGGTTGCGGGCGAAGCCCGCGGCAAGTTCGATTTGTGATTGAATCGCAACGTACCGGCAAGCTGACGCATGCCGCTCACCGGTTTTACAGCATGTGTGACGGTTCGACACTTAGCAAATCTGACAGTGCATCCGCCAAATTCGGAAAGCTGAATTGAAAGCCTTCTTCCTTTAGCCGCTTCGAAATCACATATCTCCCATACAGTGCCAGTTCTGGATCGGTACGCATCAGAAGTGGTGCGCCGATTCGGACCATCCAGGTGAATGCAGGCAACCCGATCGGCATTCTGACAGCACGTCGCAGCGTTCGCATGAACTCTCGCTGACTTACGGGGTTTGGTGATGACGCGATAAATGCGCCAGCCATCCCGTCATCGGTCAAAGCTCGCTCAAATAAGCGATTCATGTCTTTCTCATGGATCCAGCTCATTCCTTGTTTGCCTGAGCCAACGGTGCCTCCCAAGCCCAGCTTGACCAACGTCAAGAGTCGTGACAGCGCTCCGCCACCAGATCCACGGTCCCGGCCGACCACAAAGCTGGTCCGCAAAATTACGCTTCGCTGTGACGGCAGAACACTGGACCGGAAAGCGTCTTCCCACGCTCGCCCCACGTCAGGAGCCAACCCGTAGCCAAACGACGACTCTTCGTTGCATTCTACGGCAGGCGGATCACCATAAATATGCGCCGTACTCATTTGAACCCAAACGGGAGGAGGCGATTCGACAGAGCGCATTGCCGCACCAAGCACGTTGACCGATTCTACTCGGGAACGAAGAATCTCATCACGATGATCAGGAGTCTTAATGCAATCAACGGTGCGCCCCACAAGATTTACGACGCCTGCAGCACCATTCAACGCATGTCGCCAGTCACCAACCGTTCTGGCGTCCCACGCAACATGCTGAGACAACCCACAATTCCCTGGCCTGTTTCGCGACAGGACAATGACAGAACGACCAGCCGCCGTAAGATGTCGTGCAAGCGAACTACCGAGAAATCCGCTGCCACCAACGATCACGACCGGAGGATTTGACGAAACAGCCACAACGCACCCCCGATCAAACGAAAGTTTCTGTCGGTCCCGTGATTACGACCGCAGTGGCTGTGTGGACTTAACATGGATGCCAGCGTTTCCCTGCCATCTCCGCTCAATCACGCCTGCTTGAGCAACCAGTCTACGACTGCAGAATCGTCGTCGCTTGTCGGCAGAAAATCCATACTGGCGGTGCTGGCAGCGTAAGCGGATTTCATCAATCCGACGGAATTCGCTGTCTCGCCCGTGACGGCAATTTTCGTCGGCGAACACAGAGCCAGAACAGCGGGCACGTCCCCATACTTCACTGCACCAGGCAGAAGATTGACGTCGCGAATCTCTGTGATGGATTCGAAACGGAAGCCGCTCGTATCGACCGCAATCGAACTGACCGCATTGCCAGCCACAGCACCCGCGGCAGCCGCAATGACACCGGCTCCGTTGACGCCGACGATATGAACTTTTGAAGGATTTTGTTCGTGGTACTTCGCAGATGAAAGGCATGTCAGGACATCATGCACGCGTTGAGCAAACAAAGGGTGATTGTAACCCAGCGTGAATCCCGCAAATTCTCGTGGGTTCTTGACCACAGGCATCTGAGCCACCGGTTCATGATCATCGGCAAAGTCGCCGGTGAGAAATAAGTCCGCGCTGCCGATTGCGAAGCCTGCGTTGACCAGTCTGGAAATCTGTTTGTTGGGCTTTCCATCAGCCACAAAGAGCCGACTTTTGCCTTCAAGGTCGAACCAAAGTACTACCTGTCGATTCCAGTTCTGCGGCAACAAAAATACGGTTGGCAACTCTTCGCCGTGCGATTTCAACGTCAACGCACCTTTGAATTCAAGAAATCCGTTGCGAGACGTCTCATCGGACTTTTCAAAGTGCGTCGATCCGGCGGGAGGCAGAGAGCGGCCGCCAATCATC
>CANJQC010000044.1 GCA_947476295.1 Planctomycetaceae bacterium
AAGAACCGACTCGGATTCGCTCAGTGGCTCGTGGATCGTCGTTCCCCACTGACAGCTCGCGTAGCTGTGAATCAAACATGGCAGGCGATCTTCGGGACGGGTCTGGTTGAGACGTCCGAAGACTTTGGCACACGAACACCGGTGCCGGAATATCGGGATTTGCTGGACTGGCTGGCGGTGGACTTTATGGAACACGGCTGGAGTCGCAAACATTTGATTCGCACAATTCTGTCGAGCGCAACGTATCAACAGTCCTCACTGGCATCTCCCGACCTGCTTGAACGTGATCCGACCAATCGCCTGCTGGCGCGCGGGCCGCGTTTCCGAGCGGATTCAGAGGTCGTCCGCGACATCGCATTAACGGCTTCGGGATTGATCACGCATAGAATCGGCGGGCCGGGAATCATCCCGCCTGTGCCGCAGAATGTTCTCGACTACAACTTCACGTATCCCGCTTACTGGACGCCGGCAACAGGTCCGGAACGATACCGCCGCAGCGTTTATGGATTCCGAAAGCGATCAATGCCCGATCCGGTGATGTCGAACTTCGACGCACCAAATGGCGATTTTTCGTGTGCTCGGCGCGTTCGGTCGAACACTCCGCTGGCTGCATTGACGGGACTGAATGAAATAGTCTTCGTCGAAGCCGCACGCGCTCTGGCGCTGCGCGTTCTGAACGAAGCCGCCACTGATGACGCATCCCGAGCCGCGTATGCATTTCTGCTCTGCACATCGCGTCAGCCAACGAACTCTGAACGCAATGAAGTTCTCGACCTGTTGAAGTCGCAGCGGCAGCGATTGGCGGACGGCTGGCTGAATCCTCGCGAAGTGACAACAGGTGATCCGGCAAAACTTCCGGCACTCCTTGGTGAGACGACACCTCGGGACGCCGCTGCATGGACTTTGGTGGCGCGCGTGCTGCTGAATCTGGATGAGACGCTGTCAAAGTACTGAGACGCGTGTTTCTCGTGATTCGATACGTCCCACAGAATCACGGTCGGAGACTTGCAGGAGACTGGCAGAATTCGCGACACTCCACCAGCCTGAAGGAGGACCGCGACAATGCAAAATGTGCTGGCAGTGGTGCTGGCCGGTGGGAAGGGATCCCGGCTGGAGCCATTAACGCGGGACCGCACTAAACCGGCGGTACCATTTGGCGGATGTTTCCGCATCATCGATTTTTCGCTTTCGAACTGCCTGAACAGCGGCATTCGAAAAATTTTGGTGGTCACGCAGTATAAAGCGGCCAGTCTGGAACGTCATATCGAGCTGGGATGGCATTTTCTGCCAGCAGAGCTGGGCGAATTTGTGAATGTACGGCCTCCGGAACAGCGAATTGATGAGAACTGGTATCTGGGCACTGCCGACGCGATCTATCAAAATATTTATACCATCGAAAAGGTGCAGCCGAAGTACATCGTCGTGCTGAGTGGTGATCATGTTTATCGGATGGACTATTCGCTTTTCGTGCGCGAACATATCGCGTCAAAGGCAGATGCCAGTGTCGCCTGCCTGTCGGTGCCGCTCGAAGATGGTCGACGTTTCGGTGTGATGCAGATCGATAACAATCGGCGGATCGTGAAGTTTCGTGAGAAACCGCTGGACCCGGATCCGATTCCTGGTCATCCGGATCTGTGCCTGGCGTCCATGGGGATCTATGTGTTCAACACCGATTTTCTGTTCGACAGGCTTTGCCGTGATGCAAACGATCCGTCCAGCCATCGCGATTTTGGAAAGGACATCATTCCGTCGATCATTGATTCGTCGTGTATCATGGCGTGGCCCTTTCATAATGATGAAACCGGTCAGTCCGCTTACTGGCGCGATGTGGGGACGCTGGATTCGTATTACGAAGCCAACATGGATCTGATTTCTGTACAGCCGGAACTCAATCTGTACGACGCGAACTGGCCGATTCGCACATGGCAACCGCCTCTGCCGCCGCCGAAGTTTGTATTCAATGATCACGACCACAGTCCGCCGCGAGTGGGCAGTGCCGTTGACAGTCTTGTTTGTTCGGGAACGATCATTTCTGGTGGCACGGTGGAACGTTGTGTGTTGTCACCGCTTGTGCGGGTGCGCAGTTTTGCAACTGTTCGGGATTCGATTCTGTTCGAGGGCGTCGATATCGGGCGGAACTGCCGGATTCAACGAGCGATTATTGACAAGGGCGTACAGATTCCCGATGGTGTTTCGATCGGCGTCGATCGCGCGGCCGATCTGGCTCGCGGTTTGACAATTTCTGAGGGAGGGGTTGTAGCGGTTGCCCGGAGTGTCCGCTTCTGAAAACGGCGTAACGAAGTCCATCATTTTGGCGAGCGGTGCAGCTTCAGCCCGGCGGTACTTTGCGAGTCCGTTAATTTGAAGGTGTCGCTGGTGTTTTTTTTGCTGCTGATCGCATATCCGCCTGAAGACTGTTGAAACTGCCTGCAGAAAGTTATGCTGTAGCGCTGTGAAAACCTGTTCGCATCCTGTTTACCCAATCCACGTCAGTGGCGGCGCCGGAAAGCCTCCTTCATGTCAGACTTTGAAGAACGATTGCAAAGAGCCATTCAGCGCGGCCAACAGATTCGCATGGCCGAAAATAAGTCAGCCGATGCCGATGCCGCGACCGAAGAAGAACTGCGTACGACGCATTCGCAGCTTCGCAGTGATTTGACGGAACACATCGAAGGGTGTCTGCAGAAGCTGCGCGATCACTTCCCGGGCTTCGACTACAGCACCGTGCTGAACGAGAAAGGCTGGGGCGCTCGAATCACACGCGACGACATCAAATTGGGGCGCGGCACCGCCAAGAACGAATACAGCCGCCTGGAAGTCCTTGTCCGCCCCTTTTCGGATATGCATATTTTAGAGATTGCGACCAAAGGCACACTCCGCAACCGTGAATCACTCAATCGCAGCAATTACCGATTTCTGAAGGATGCCGCGCTGCCGGATCTCAAGCAGATCGTCGATGGGATCGTACTGGAGTTCGCCGAACAGTTCTCAGCGAATGCGTAGCCGCTATTCCTGACAAATGGCAGGAGTCGGGCTGAACTTGCGTCTAAACGCGAACCGATTATCATGTGTCACTGTCGATGAACGCAGGGAGAGATGGCAGAGTGGCCGAATGCGCATCATTGCTAATGATGTGATTCCAGAAATGGGGTCCGGGGGTTCGAATCCCCCTCTCTCCGCTCAGAACTTCAAGAGTAATTCAGCCCGGTGCGATCGGAGTATGCCAAGGCAACTCGTTCGATTCCGGGCTTTTTTTTGCGCCGAACGCGGACTGCTTATCCATCTTTCAGCGCAGGGCCATTTGTTAACGATCCGATAACGATAAGTCGGACCGATCGAAATACAGAAAGCTTTGCGGCAGGTTCAATCATGATTAACCAGCATACGACTGAAATCCGCGTGCGTTACAGCGAAACCGACGCAATGGGGTTTCTGCATCACTCGAATTATCTTAGTTACTTTGAAGTCGGTCGCATGGAGTTGTTTCGGGCTCAAGGGGGCAGTTATCGGCGGATGGAGGAACTGGGACTTTACTTCGTAGTTGCAAGAATTGACGTGCGGTATCGTCGACCGGCTCGATATGACGATCAACTTTCGCTCAAAACTGAGATTTCACGTGTCACACCTGCGAAGCTGGAACATCATTATTGTCTGATGCGGGAAAATGAGGTTTTGGCTGAGGCAGACTCCGTAATTGCCTGCGTTAATGGAGCGGGCGAGGTCCAACGAATCCCGGATGACCTCGTGGGAATGACAACTTTCAAAGATCAAAATTGAAAAAATAGGCAGGTTGTTTGACAGATTCCTGTCAGGAAAGATAGGGTGTTGCAGAGTTTGAAGAGGTTACCGCAACCTGGACGCGTGTTTTAGGGGGATTTGCGGGAGTCGCCGTGCATCGAAATGTGCGGCATCAAGTTGATTTACAGAGGATAGAATAATGCGACATCTTGGAATCCTGTTCGCGTTGGCCGCAATGCTGCTCGCCAACACTGCTGAAGCTGGCCGACACAACTGCTGTCGTCCGGTAAAATGCAAGAGCCACAATCATTGTGGTTCTCATCACCAGAACCGCCATTGTGGTGTTAAGAATGACTGCGGCAACTCATGCCAGACATGCAGCACACCAGCACCAAGCTGCAACACATGCTGCGCTGCAGCGCCAAGCTGCAACTCATGTACTGCTTGCAGCGCTCCAGTTTCAAGCTGTGGCGGTTGTAACTCATGCGGCAGCAGCACAGGTTGTGGCACAGGCGGATGCGGCGTCGCCGCTCCAGCCCAGTCCGCTCCGGCTCCAGCAGCTCCAGCGGTTGAAGAAGCTCCGGCTCCTCCAGCACCAGCCGCTCCACCAGCTCCTGCTGCGTGATCGACTGATAAATAATGATCGCGCAGGTCAGCAACATCGGCTCAGCTGATCGTCTTGTTGACACCCTGAATTGACGACAGCGGCAGCAATGCCGCTGTTTTCGCGCGCTGAAGCCGAGTGACGTGACTGCTGTCGAAGGCCGGCCTTGGTATGCTTGAAATCCTGAGATCGGATGGTTCCAGTCAAACGGTTGTCTTGACAATTGTCGTCGCAACGGTAATGCTCTCGGCATGGCGATTTCATCTGTACCACCGCCTTCACGGAAACCTAGGTTCGATTCACCGGAGCAGGAAGCTTTTCTGAACCTGTGGCGAACCTACGATTGCCTCAAAGCTCTGGAAGAGGAGTTGTTCGCGAGATTTCAGTTATCGGCTCAACAGTACAATGCCCTCCGGCTGCTTCGGTCCGTCTATCCGGCATCCATCCAGACGCTGGCGTTGGGGAAGCTTCTGATCTCCCGAAGCCCCGACACGACACGAATGCTGGATCGACTCGAGCAAAGGCAACTGATTATTCGCGAGCGTCGCATTGAAAATCGGCGAGTGGTGGAGGTTGCGATCACGAAACAAGGACACGATCTTCTTGATGAAATGGCATCCGACGTTCAGGCCATGCACGAGCGACAGTTGGGGCATTTGAATCGAACTGATCAACAGGAACTTACGGCATTGCTGAAACGAGTTCGAGAACCTCACGAGGATGCCAGTTGTGGCTGGCTGGATGAGTAAGCGAACGGATGTTCACATTGATGTTGTTTCTCACTAGGAACCGCAGTGCTTGTTCTTCAATGACGGAAACAACGATCAACGACCCAAAATTCGGCGGAGGAAACAAATCATGAAAACGTCACTTCTCACATTCCTCAGTTTGTGCATCCTCAGTCCAGCCGCCTTGGGCGACGACTGGCCTCACTGGCGAGGCCCGCACAACGACGGGCAGTCCTCTGAGACTGACCTTCCCGATTCTTGGTCGCCAAAGGGTGAAAACCTTTTGTGGCGGAAGGAAGAATTCGCTTCGCGGTCGTCACCGGTCGTGATGAATGGGCGTGTCTACGCTGTCTGTCGGTCGTTTCCTGAGACCACTCAGGAAGGCGAGAAAACAGTGTGTCTTGACGCGAAAACCGGCGAACTGATCTGGGAGAGCATTCACAATATCTTTTTGACTGATGCTCCGGCCGAAAGGGTCGGCTGGTCGAGCGTTGTCGGCGATCCGACATCCGATACGGTGTTCGTCCTTGGACTCGGGAGTGTGTTTCAATGTCTTGATGGCAAGACAGGCAAGACGCTCTGGGAACACTCGATGAGCGAAGAGTACGGGATGCTCTCAACGTACGGTGGTCGCACAAATTTTCCGGTGGTGTTTGAGGACATAGTCATCATCAGCGGGGTCCTGACCGGATGGGGTGAGACTGCGGTTCCGGCGTACCGTCTGATCGCATTCGATAAAAAGACGGGAGTGGCGCAGTGGCTGAAGAGCACAAAGCTGCGGCCGGAAGATACGACCTACAGCACTCCAGTCTTCACTTACTTCAATGGTCAGGCCGCGATGATTGTCGGCGCAGGCGACGGGGCGATCTATGCACTCCAGCCGCGTACTGGAAAGACAATCTGGAAGTATCAGGCTTCGACGCGCGGGCTGAATACAACGTCTGTCGTTGATGAAAACGGAATCGTATATTCCAGTCACGCCGAAAAGAACGCGACCGACACCAAGACGCTCGGTGCGATTTTCGCGTTCGACGGAAACACGGAAGGTGATATTTCGGAAGACAAATTGCTTTGGAAAGTACCAGGGAAAGCGGTTGGGCGAAATGCTCCCGTCAAGCTTGGTGGCCGGATTTATTTTGTAGACGACGGGGCCTCTCTGGTCATTGTTGATGCGAAAACGGGCGAACTGATTGGTCCGAAAAAGCGCAACGGAACGGTCGAGCAGTTGAAGCTTGGACGAACCATGTTCGGCAGTCCCGTCGCCGGAGACGGCAAGATTTATGTTGCTGAGAGCTCAGGCCGGTTCCACGTGCTGAAACCCAACGACAAGGGCGTGGAAAAGGTAAGTGAAGTTCGGCTTGCGTCGGACGAACTTGTTTTTGGTTCCCCTGTGATTTCAAACGGCAGGATCTATCTGCCCACCATTGATGCTCTGTACTGTATTGGCAAGCCGGATGCGGCCACCGTCAGGACGTCAACGCTGAAGCCAGCTGTAGAGACCTCAGTAGACAAAGACCAAGTTGTTGCACAAATCATGCTGACACCCGTTGAATTAATGCTGATCCCTGGCCAGAAAGCCAACCTGCAGGTGAAAGGTTACAACAAGAACGGGCAATTCGTGCAGTCAATGAAGGATGCTGAAATCAGTGTCGCAGGCGGCGGAACGATCGGAAAAGATCATGTCTACACAGCGCCTGCTTCGGGACTGGCAGCTGTTGTTCTGACCGCAAAGTCGGGCGAGATGACGGCGACCGCACGGATTCGCGTGATCCCGATGTTGCCGTGGAAGTTTGATTTCTCGGACGAGAAAGTTCCGCCGGTCTGGATCGGTGCGGACTATCGCCACAAGCCAGCTCCGCTGGATGGCGGAAAGGGTCTCGTCAAAATCAGCACGATTCCAAAAGGGACGCGGAGCCAGGCATGGCTGGGCTGGACGAATCTGCATGACTACACGATTCAGGCGGACTTCAAGGCAAGCGAAAAGAATGGACGCCTCCCGGATCTGGGCCTGATCAACCAGCGATATACGCTCGACATGCAGGGTTCTCAGCATCTTCAGATTCGATCTTGGACCGCGAGGGCAGAATTGCGTTTCGCAAAGACGATCGACTTCAAGTGGTCCGCTGACACTTGGTACGCGATGAAGTTTCAGAGCGAAACAAAGGACGGCAAGGCCATCCTGCGTGGCAAGGTCTGGCCGCGCGCCGAGACGGAACCTAAGGACTGGCAAATTGAAGCAGCAGATGCGACTCCGAATCTGAACGGAAGCCCTGGACTGTTCGGCAACTCCACAGACGCGGAATTCTTCATTGACAATGTGCAAGTGACGGCAAACAAATAGACGACTCTCGGCCACAGCAGGGGTATCGACCAGCAGGTTGGTCAGTGAAAACCATTTCTTCATGGCCACCCGAGGTCGAGGCTCATGGGGCCTGCAATTTATACAAACTACAAAAGTCAACAACTTCCTCAATAAGGATTTTCTGATCATGTTGAAACTGAAGGATCAATTTGTGGCAGGGTTGTGTCTTGCTGCAACAACAATCTGGCTTGGAAGCAGTCTTCCGGCGGAAGACCCGACGGCATTCGTTGTCAGTGCGATTTCTAAAATGAAGGTCGGCCCCCACGACTGGCCTCAGTGGGGCGGCAGCACATCCCGCAATAACACGCCGGATGGCAAAAACATTCCTGTCAGCTGGAATGTCGATACCGGTGAAAACATCCGCTGGTCGATGCCGCTGGGCTCAGAAACCTATGGAAATGCCGTGGTTGCCAACGGCAAAGTGTACGTCGGCACAAACAACGGAAACGGCTATATCAAGCGATATCCAAGTACAGTCGATCTGGGGTGCTTTATCTGCTTCGACGAGAAAGATGGAAAGTTCCTGTGGCAGCATTCCAGTGAGAAGTTATCAACTGGTCGAGTCAATGACTGGCCGGATCAGGGGATCTGCAGTTCACCTTTCGTCGATGGCGATCGCGCATGGTATGTGAGCAGCCGCGGGGTTGTCGTGTGTCTGGATACTGAAGGGTTCCACGACGGCGAAAATGACAGTCCCTACGTTGGAGAGAAAGTCACGGACAAAGACGAAGCAGACGTTGTCTGGGAACTGGACATGATGAAGGAACTCAAAGTTTTTCAACACAACATGTGCAGTTGTTCGATTACCGGCGTCGGCGATCTGTTGTTTGTGAATACCGCGAATGGTGTCGATGAAGGACATTTCGCGATTCCGGAAGAAGAAGCACCGAGCTTCATCTGTGTGAACCGCAACTCCGGTGAAGTTCTGTGGACCGACAACTCACCGGGTGCAAACGTTCTTCACGGCCAGTGGTCGTCCCCGGCGTATGGAGTTTTTGACGGCGTCGCTCAGGTTCTGTTTGCCGGCGGTGACGGTTATCTCTATAGTTTTTCCGCAGAAGGAAAAGACGGAAAATCCGAGCTGCTGTGGAAATTCGACTGCAATCCCAAGAACACCCTGTACACGCTCACGCGTGCCACGCGAAACCATCTGATCGCGATCCCTGTCGTGTACGACGGCTTGGTGTATATTGCCGTTGGCGAAGACCCGGAACACGGCGATGGCCAGGGCCATCTGTGGTGCATCGATCCGACAAAGCGTGGCGATGTCAGCCCCACGATCGTGTACAACTCGAAAGACCCAAAAACGCCGATTGCACTCAAACGACTTCAGGCTCTGGATGAAAAGGCGGGGGACTTTGAACGTGGGAATCCCAATTCCGCAGCGGTCTGGCACTACATCGGCGAAGATCCGAAAGTGTTTGAAACGACAATGCATCGCACGATGGGGACTGTCGCCATCAAGAATGACCTCTTGTATGTGCTCGACTTTGGCGGACTCTTTCATTGTGTCGATGCAAAAACCGGCAAGGGGCATTGGACTTATGACATGTTTGCAGAATCATGGGGTTCGCCGCTGATCGTCGAAGACCATGTCTACATCGGTGACACCGACGGAGACATCTGCATCTTTAAGCTCTCACCTGAAATGGAACTCCTGAGTCAAGTCAGCATGGAATCATCTGTAGTCGCGACCCCTATCATCGCCAACAACACCATGTTCATTGCGATCCGCAATCGCATTTTTGCAATTCAGGAAGGCGCGAAGAGCAAGCCTGCGAAGTAGAAAAACGCCTAGCTTCGCAGGGGACACGCCGCTTGTGCAGTTGGCGAACTCTGTGGTTGATCGATATAACATCTGTATCAAAGGCGTCATGCGAACACTGGTATCGTGCTCGTTTTGGTGTCTGGCCGTTCCGGAAGCTGGCATTTCCTCAAAGTACATCGAGTATGCTCAGTATCAAGCAGCGCGTTCGAGACGTTCAGGTTCGTCTGCAGCGGCAGTGGCTTTGGCAATGTATTTCGGCGGGATTGCTGGCCGGTGGCGCCATCGGAACTTCAGCCGCCCTGATCCGTATTTTGGCTCACGGATTTTATTCATGGATGTGGGTTGCTGCCGCCGTGCTCGCACCGGTGATCGTTGCGGGGTGTGTGGCGATTGTCAGATCCAGCTCCTTGCAGCTTGCAGCCCGCACGATTGACATCAAATGCGGACTCAAGGATCGGACGCAGACTGCCCTGCAGTTTCTGGCATCAACGGCCGACGATTCTGCGCTGCGACGTCTGCAGATTGAAGACGCCGAAAATCATTTACAGTCTGTCGATCCGGTTCTGATTGCTCCGATCCGTGCGCCGAGATCATGGGGCTGGGGAATTTTGATGGCCGTGATGGCCTTCGTGTTGTCCTTCTTCGCCGGTCAGCCGGAACGAGTTTACGCCGCAACGGAGATCAACACGGTCGTCTCTTCGCAGGCAGACCGCGTTGCGAGTGGCCTTGAGGAACTGCAACAGTTTCAGCATGAACAAAAAGATCCGGAGCTCGAAAAGGTCCTGAAAGAACTCGCTCGCCAGGTCACAGCACTCAAAACGCCCGGCCTTGATCCCAAAGAAGCTCTCGCCAAGCTGTCAGAAATGGAAGCCGCCTTGCAGGAAATGCAGCAACAGGTGGCGGAGTCATCTGTGGAAGCCCAGTTGCAGGAGGTGGGCGAAGCACTGTCGCTTGCAGAAGCGATGGCCGCAGCCGGACAGGCTTTGGCCGAAGGTGAAATGGAAAAGGCTGCCGAAGAACTCAACAAACTCGAAATGCCCGATCTGGATCGCAAGACTGAAAAGGCAATCGGCGAAAAACTTGAACAGATTCAGAATAGCAAGTGCGAAGGCAGCCAGAAACAGAGCCTGAAAGAATCTCTCAGGAAAGCATCTGAAGGCATGAGTTCCGGCAACAAAAGCAAGTTTCAGGACGGCATGAAAGGTTTGGCGGGCGAATGCAGAAAACAAGGGCAGAAGACGAAACTGTCTGACCTGCTCAGGAAGCAGTGCCAGTCCCTGAGTGATTGCAAAAGCGAATGCGAAAGCGAATGTCGCTCACAAGCTCAGTCGAATAAGAAGGGCGGACAGAAAGCCGGTAAAGGCAGCGTGGATTTGACGGGTGATAAAACAGGCAAACAAAAGACCGGCAGCGAAATGAATCTGAAAGGGGAAAACTCCGGCATCGGCGACTCGGACGTCGAAACCGAAAAAGGACCGGAACAGGAACAGGAAGCCGTCCGTCAGTATCGTCAGAATGTGGATAAGTACGAAGCGTTGAGCGAATCGGTGCTGGAATCCGAATCCATTCCGCTCGGCCACCGACAAACCATTCGTCGCTACTTCGAAATGATTCGCCCCAGCGCGGGAGAAACCAATACGGTGAATGCCCAGACGGACGCAAAACCAGTTATTCCGCACTAAACTTCGCGCTTCACAGCACTTTTTCTATTCACAGACTTCAGGATCAGCGATGTCTTCAGCTCTTGTTACTGGTGGAGCCGGGTTTCTGGGCAGTCACCTCTGCGATCGATTGATCGAACGTGGTGATGATGTGATCTGCGTGGACAATTTTTTTACCGGGTCAAAGGAAAACGTCCGGCATCTGCTCGGGCATCCTCGCTTTGAACTCATCCGGCACGACATTGTGCATCCGCTGTACTTAGAAGCCGAGCGCATCTTCAATCTGGCGTGTCCGGCGTCGCCTGAGGCCTATCAGTTTAATCCCATCAAGACAATCAAGACCTCCACCGTTGGCATGGTCAACATCATGGGACTGGCCAAACGTTGCGGCGCGCGAGTTCTTCATGCTTCGACATCGGAAGTTTACGGCGACCCGCAGGTGCATCCTCAGACAGAAGATTATTGGGGCCATGTCAATCCGATCGGGCCTCGCAGTTGCTATGACGAAGGGAAACGCATCGCGGAATCGTTGATGGTGAATTATCACGAAGCGCACGGCACAGAGATTCGCATTATTCGTATCTTTAACACGTATGGTCCACGGATGGCACCGGATGACGGGCGAGTTGTCTCAAACTTTATCATGCAGGCGCTGAAAGGCGAAGACATCACGGTGTACGGGGATGGCCTGCAGACACGATCATTCTGCTTCTGCGATGACCTAATTGCGGGCATGATGAAGCTCATGGATCAGGACGATCACACCGGGCCGGTAAACATCGGAAATCCCGTGGAAAATACGATGCTGGAATTAGCCCACGCTGTAATCAAGGCTACCGGCAGCAGGTCAAAAATTGTCCATCGTCCGCTGCCTAAAGACGACCCAAAAAAACGCTGTCCCGATATCACACGGGCAAGAAATTGGCTCGGCTGGGAACCGCAGGTGGCATTAGCCGACGGTCTGCTGAAGACGATTGAGTGGTACAAGGGAAAAATCGCAATGACGAAATCCAACTGACAACTGACAACTGACAACTGACAACTGACAACTGACAACTGACAACTGACAACTGACAACTGACACTAACATGAAGACCATCCTCGTCACTGGTGTGGCCGGTTTTATCGGCATGCAGACAGCCGCCCGGTTGCTCGATCGCGGAGACACCGTCATCGGATTTGACAATCTGAACGACTATTATGCGCCGCAGCTAAAACTGGACCGACTTGCTCAGCTGACGGGACGTTCCGGCTTTCACTTTGAAAAGCTGGCGCTGGAAGATCGAGAAGGAATGGGGAAACTGTTCGAATCGCACAAATTCGACAGCGTAATTCACCTGGCGGCTCAAGCCGGAGTTCGCTATTCGCTCACCAATCCCCATGCCTATGTGGATGCGAATCTGGTTGGGTTCATGAACATTCTGGAATGTTGCCGACATCAGCACGTCGGCCATCTGACCTATGCGTCCTCAAGTTCCGTGTATGGGGCAAATCGGAAGATACCGTTTTCAGTGGATGATCGAGTGGATCATCCGGTAAGCCTGTATGCCGCGACAAAAAAAGCCAATGAACTGATGGCGCATGCCTATAGCCATCTGTATGGAATTCCGACGACGGGGCTGAGATTCTTCACGGTCTACGGCCCCTGGGGAAGACCGGACATGGCCATATGGATTTTCACCAAAGCCATTCTGAGCGGCCAGCCAATCGATGTCTTCAACCACGGGAAGATGAAACGTGATTTCACGTTTGTAGCTGATATTGTCGAAGGCGTGATTCGGACCAATGACACGATCCCGACCGCTCAGCCGGTTACGGCCGCTGCTGACGATTCGCAAACGTCCGCACCGTACCGCGTTTACAACATCGGCAACAATCAACCGATCGAACTCATGCACCTGATTGAGACGCTCGAGAAGTCGCTTGGTCGCAAAGCGAAGAAAAATATGCTCCCCATGCAACCGGGTGACGTTCCGGCCACATTCGCTGACATCGATGCGCTTCAACGCGACGTCGGTTTCCGGCCCAGCACACCGATCGAAGAAGGCGTGCAGAAATTCGTAGATTGGTACAGGCAGTACCACAACTGCTGATCGGGTCAACGAAACAACAACCCCATTTTCCGGTGATTCAGCAGGGGCGTTGAAAATACGATCTTGTACTCGGAGTGCTGACGCCCTGCCGCTCGCTAGGAAAACTGAGTTCGCGGCCAATAACGGCCAGACGAACTCTGCTTTTCCAAGTCGAAACAACCATGCCGCCGCCTTCGCCCGGCGACGAGTATCATCGGCCCTTTGCGGCACAATCTCTGCAGCCAGTTTTTTCTGAGAATTCACGGCAAGCTGCTCACCGGATTCATGAATGATGAGTTCCGGACGCTGCAGTTCTGCAATCAAAACCGGCACGATCTCTGAACGCATTCGCTCGACATGTCGCTATACGAGCGGCAGAGCGTCGGCCTCGATCAGGCAGGCAAGATCTGCGATGGCGTTTGGTGAATCCTGCAACAGAGTTGCAGTAAATCAGTCGAGCCTGCAAAATTGCTGACTTTCGGCAGCACTCGAAATTATCCTGGGAACGGCAGAAACTGCCGCAATTGGTTGCAGCGGGCCTTTTCTATTCTGTCAGAACCTGCTGGACTGGCAAATCCAGGTATTCCGGGGATTCGATGCGAAATACAGTGCGTCTACTGTTAGCCAGGAGTCTGTCCCTATACCCGAAAACCGTGAGCCGCAAGGCGCTAGCCGCGGGTAATTCACCTGCAAGAACCGGCGGTTGGCGCCTTGCCGCTCACAAAAACAGCGTATTCAGACAGACGCTTGGACAATTTCGTCCGGTCTGGCCATTGTTACGAATCGGAGTTTACCGCCCACATGCGCCAGGCACTGCGACAATCTCGCAAACCTGAGCGAAGCCGCATGAAAACAGCCGTCTCGACACTGCTTGTTCTCGTTTGCGCGCTCGTGGTTTCGGGCTGCGCGTCGATGGGACTCAGTGACGTGCTCTTTTCAGAAGCGAAGTCTTCGCTCGAGGGGCCTTCCACGATTCGCTCGCAGAATTCTGCAGCGTCCAATGAAATGCAGCAAAACGCATCAAATTCCGTTGCTGCCGACTATAGTCCATTGCAAGCTTCAGCGCCCTCAACAGATTTGACCACAGATGGTGGTGTTACCGGGACCGGAGTCGTTCCGGTTTACGCAAGCGGGCATTCATTTGTGCAGCGCCGAGCGCGACTGAGAAAACCCATTCCATTGCCGGACGGCGATGAAACCCATCCCGCGATCGTCAGCAAACAACCGTTCGATGGTAATAACTCTTCTCAGACGCCGATACTGCAGCCTGCAGGACGCAGCGTGGCAAACAAAAAAATAGCAGCCAGCGGTCAGAGTCCTTGGCTACAGCCGGATGTTACATCCGCTGCCGATTCCGTTACCAAACAAGCGATCGGCCTGAGTTTTAATAACGCCGGATGGAAGGGGATTCCGGATAACGATGCTGAACGTGGTTTCGTGTCGAACTCGGCAGCTGCTCGTCCAGTCGATTCCGCTGCAATTGATGACGGTTGGAATGAAGAGTCGAGTCAGTCTTCAGAACAGAATGCAGCGACTGGCAGTGAACGCACGACCGGGCAGCCGAGCGACGAATCAGGTACTGATTCGATCCCTGAAGAACCCCAGACGGCTTCTGGAACCCAAGCGACACCTGATGAGAATTCAACAGACGACGCAGCGGCAGGCAGCAGCACGGCAACCGCTAAGGAACCCACGGTGCTCGACCGTTTGCGAGGACGACTGTACATTCCCCGGCGCGAGGAAGCCGGGCTGGAACGCAGTCGCAAGACGACGCGCCGCTGGACTGATCCTTTCGGCCTGCTGCGAGAACGCGAAGCGGAAACTGTCGATCCCGCTCTCGGAGCCACGATGCCTTTGCCATCTGAGTCTGCGGCACCTAGCACAGAGCTCCGTGAGACGACCGAGGCATCGCAAAGCAGCGAGGCTCTGCTGGCACCAATGATCGCACAGCTTGAACAGGAGTTGGCTCAATGGCCAATGTTGCCCAATCACAAACCGCGTAATGAAGTTGACTGGCTGCGTCGCCAAACGGATCTTCGAATACTGTATCTGATCGCCGGACGGTCCGCCGAATCGATCCGTGTAATCGAATCACTTCCGGAAAAAGAACAGGAATTTTGGCAGGCCATGATGCTGGCGATGGAATCGTATCGCCGCAGTGACGACTCCACCACACGCGCGGAACAGCTGACGGAGACGCTGGAGTACGTTCGCACGGCATCACGACAACTGCAGCCACTGTCCACAATGAAAATTCGACGGCTGAACTTCTGCAATCGCATCGACGGCTTCGGCGTGTTCAGCGTGTTTCCAAATTCCGATTTCAACGCAGGCCAGCCTCTGCTGCTGTACGCGGAAATTGAGAACTACAAATCGGAAGTTACATCCGACGGTCAGTACAGATCAGAGTTTTCGGCGATGATCGAGTTCCTTCGGGAAGGCGAAACGGAACCAATCACTTCACGGACCATTCGCCTGCCGGAGATTCAGGATCTGTGTTCCACAGAACGGACCGACTACTTCCAGAGCTACGAACTGACGATACCGTCGTTGTCGCCTGGCAAATACACGTTGCGCCTTCGCATCCGTGACCAGCTCAGCCTGCAAACAGCCACGACCGACCTTCCGTTTGACATCCGCCCGCTCGGCAGCCAGCAATAGATCGAAGGCTGACTCGTCATTAAGTCATTGATACTTCATAGCTGACGCTTCGGGTCAGTGTGGTGCAGCAGCCAAAGTCTTAATGATGGCCGCGTGAAGTATTCCGCTGTTTCAGAAACACCTCTAGCGCGCGGCGATTCGACAGGAACGCCATGCTGTTGAGTTCGCGTTTCCTAGGATTACAGAAATGCCAGTCAGCAATCTCACCGTCCGCCGCGTGGATGGCATCGAAGGAAACAACTTCAACGACAAAAAACATGTCAGTGACGGGAAGTATGAAGCCGTGATAGTTGTACTCGTTTGGGAATGAGGCCAAGTAGCGATGCGACGTTACTTCTAACTGCACTTCCTCCAGGACTTCGCGATGTAAAGCCTGTTCGGCGGTTTCGCCGGGATCAATGAATCCGCCGGGCAAGCCGTACAGACCTTTGCCGGGATCTTTCGCCCGGACCAGCAGCAGAACCTGTCCGTCCGGATCAGTTGCAATCGCCCCGACGGCAGACACCGGACCGAAAAAGTGGGTGAACTCACACGTCGCACAGACAAACGGATGCTTGCCGGGTTTTTTCGCCGGGCTGCCGCAACGAGGACAAAATTTCCACGCCTTGCGAATCGGTTGCGGTTTCTTTGGCGGACCAGCATCTGGTTTGCGGAGCGTCATTAAATAAGTTCCAGGCGTTCTGACAATTTTTGCAAGACGTTTATCGGAATCGTGTGGCCACCATGAAACTGGACGAAATCCACCTCAAAGCCAGCGTCAGTGAGCATTTTCGATAACTCTGTCGCCGCACCGAAGGGAAGAATTGGGTCTTCAATACCATGCGATTGCAGAACGCCGCAGTGGGGATGCGCAGCCGCCAGTCGCTTCCATTCTTCGCGACACAGCAATGTGCCTGAGAAGAGTGCCAGCAACGCAGGCTTGAATCCAGTGGATAGCGTCAGGTGCGTGCTGATCATCGCACCCTGTGAGAAGCCGCCGAGCACAATTGTGTCTTCCACCGCGTTGTAGGTCGTTCGCATTTCCTGCAACGCCGCAGCCAGCAATGATGTCGCAGTGGGCATTCCGGGCGGACTGATTCGCGTGAGTGCAGAATAGTCCTGCGTCTGATTAATCTCCGCGAGTTGTGCCATGTTGATCGGCCACCACGCACGGCCTCCCGGCATTCCCATCGGCTCCAGATCGATCGGCGCTTCCGGGAATACGAAGCGAAACTTTGCAGCAATAATCTCACTTTCGCCCATCAGCATCGCGCCGACATCGACAAGATCATCACCGGATGCTCCAAATCCATGATTCAGAATCACGAGACCACTCTTGGCTTCATCGAGCGCATCGGATTGAATTACGCTGCATTTCAATGAGCCAAACGTTCGCACGGATTTGAACAGTTTCACGTTGATGCTTTCTGCTGCAGTTGCATAACATCCAGGATCCGCTGGCATGCGTCGGATTTGTTCAGGGCGTAGAAATGTATTCCTGGGACTCCAGCGGAACGCAGTTCTTCGCATTGCTGAATTGCGTGTTCAACTCCAATTTCAAACTGAGCCTGCGGGTCATCTTTCACAGCTTCTAGGCGAGTTGCCAGCGCGACGGGAAAGACCGTACCACACATCGACGTGATGCGTTTAATTCTCGCGAAGTCGGTGATCGGCATGATACCGGGAACGATTGGAATCCGAATGCCAAGCTCTTCACACCGATCCCGGAACGCGAAAAAATTGTCGTTCACGAAGAATAACTGAGTGAACACGGCATCCGCTCCTGCATCGACCTTGCGTTTCAGATGATTGAGGTCGATGTCCATGTTTGGCGCTTCCTGATGCTTCTCAGGATAACCAGCGACACCGATGCCTAGGTCGGGATGTTTATCGCGAATGAGTTCGACGAGTTCATTGGCGTTGCTGAGTCCACCTTCAATAGTTTTGAACGCTTCCTGCCCGGCAGGTGGATCACCTCGCAGTGCCATCACGTTCTGAATGCCTTCGGCGACCGCCTGATCAAGCCAACTGAGAAGTTCTTCCCGTGTCGAACCGACGCATGTGAAGTGCGTCATTGCGGTGCAGAGAAAGTCCAATTGGATTTCCCGGCACCATTGCAAAGTCCGATCTCGCGTCGATCCGCCTGCCCCGTAAGTACACGATACAAATGACGGATTGTATGCGACCAGAGTCTGCAGATTCTTCCGCAAGGCGGCATCACCATCCGCAGTTTTCGGCGGGAAAATTTCGATGGACAGTACAAACTGCTGAGTCTTAAACAGAAGAGGAAGGCGCATGTGGATAGGTCTCAGCACAATTCTTACTCAGTGCAGGAAAAATGGATGAACGTCATGATCTCGGAACTCAGCCGTACTTGGAGCGAAATCGTACCGAGTGTTCTCAGCAGGATTATAGTCTGTTCTGTGCTGTAGTCCGTGTTTCGCAGGGTTTTGATCGGTAAAGTGCAGTCTTGAGGCGTTGATGTGCATTTTCCGGCGGTTTTGATTCGGGAAATCGGTCAACTCGCGTCGTCCGCGAAGTCAGCATCACGATCAAGGTCAAGTGTCTTTTACGCAGAACGCATTCCTAGGGCGTTCGGGAAAACTGGTGGATTGAGTTCAACCTGATGGACTGTGTTTCGAAGTTGGTGTTTGAATCGTCGAAGAAGTTGCCTCGTTGGTTCCATGTTGTAGGTTCCCGTGACCCGACGTTTGTGTCGATGCAAGACAGGTCCTTTCGAATGGGAGTCCAGATATGTTGCAGAAGTTAATGCTGAGTACAGTTGCGTGTTCCATAATTCTCGTTTTCAGCTCCGATGTCGCCAGCGCACGCGGCAACGATTGCTGCTGTCAGGGCGAACGAGTCAAGGTTCACAAGGTTCGCTGCCCCAAGCCAAAATGCGTGAAGCCACATCGGCATCACTGCTGTGCCGCGCCTGCGTCTTCGTGCTCATCCTGCTCAGGTGGATGCGGCCACGTTTCAGATACTCACCATGTGTCCCCAGTCGCTGATCCTGGCCCAGCCACATCACACTCTGACGCGGCTCCTGTCGAACAAGCCCCAGGCGCTGCAGTCCCCTCCCCATCAGCGGCTGATGCTCCGAAATAGTCATTCACTGAAATCCATTTAAACTCAATAAGCTCGATGGATTTTCCCGTCGAGCTTTTTTCGTTGCAGCGAAATCGTACTACGGAATCCAAGGATTCCAGGAGGCATAGTACATCGCCTGTGGCACGCTGGCCTGAAGAATCTGGTCGGAGATAGTTTTGGGCTGTGACGATTCGGCTCCGAGCAGCAGATCAACGAGGCCCGGCGTTGATCGGTATTCAAAAGCATCGTACGCTTCCAGCTTCAGCGACTGCACAAGATCATCGACAGCGTCTTCGACATATCCAATCCCGTCCACCAGATGCTCCTCTATGGCCTGATTGGCCGTGTAGATTTGTCCGGTAGCGAGTTTCCGGACCGCTGCATCGTCGAGTTCCACACGGTTGTCAGCAATCACAGAAACGAAACGCCCGAAGGCGTCCTCCATGATGGCTCCCCAGACTGTTTTTTCCTGATCTGTCATATCGCGGAATGGATTGAGCGTATCCTTCAGCGGGCCGGTGACAAGCGGTTCGGATTTCACGCCGAACTTCTGCGCAAGTTCTGTGGCGTTGTAACGCGGGATGATCACTCCGATGGATCCGGTCCATGTCGTGGGTTCCACATAGATGCGACCCCGTTCGCCGATTCCCATTGCGATGTAATAACCTCCCGACGCCGCAATGCGTTTCATCGCGACGTTGACGGGTTTGGCTTTGGCCAGTTTCTGAATCTCGCGATACAACTGATGACTGTCGGCGACAAATCCGCCGGGACTGTCAATTACCAACAGCACACCGAGGACCGAAGAGTCGTCTTGCGCCTGCTTAAGTTCTCTCAGCCAGCGACCTGTGAACGGCGGGCTTATCGTGCCTTCAAAATTGATCACCGCGATGCGATCGCGCGCGCCGGCTGTCCCGTGCAAATGCTGCTCACGAATTCCCGACTGTCGATACGCAAACGGTTGCCACACGTACCACACGTTGAGTAGCAGTGACACTGCCAGCAGGCCGATGAAGAATCGCCGGACCCACGGAGAATAAAGCATTCGAATCGTCGCGCGATCACAGTGAAATACAATGTGGCACGCATCAGTGCCTGTAGCATTGCTCGAAGGGGATTGGGGCGGAGATGTCATGATGGAGTTCGTGGTCAGGAGGCTGGACTAATGATTCTGAAACCGTACGCGCAATTTTAGACGCAGTCTCGACTGACGCCAAAGCCTTCAAACCCCGGAAAAATCGGCATTATCAGAAAAGTCTCCGCAATCGTTAAAGATCAACATCCAAATCTTCCGATGGAGTCGATACGTAGTGTCAGCATGCAGATCTCTGGCATTCATCCAGCACTGTCAAGTCACCGGAATGATCAAAATGTTCCATCGTGTCGCGGGTCCGGGTTTACTCATCTTTTTGTGTCTTACGGGCTGCTGCCTTAGCGGTCATCAAGACTGCCGCTGTCACCAGCATGGGCACGAGCATCGCCATTCAGGAAATCTCAACGCTGTCTGTGGCGAACCGGAGGCATGTACATGCACGACTCCGCTTTATTCGGGCGATCGGAATTACTACCGCAATTGCCGCAAACACAACCGTCAGAGGCCAATGCATCGCATTGCAACGGCGTTCCGTCGTTCGTCACCGCAGTGGATGTCTGGTCCGCATACGAGTGGATGCGAGTGCGGATCGTCTGGCTGTGAAATGAATATTGACCAACCTGAAATGTGGGAACAGAATGCGCATTTTCAGCCAGCTTGGGGTGATCAACAAACGTGCGGCTGCGATTCATGTGCGACGTCTGTGACTGACAGCTGGTCCACGGGCGGCTGGTATTCAGAAACCCCAGAACAGGGTTTTTCAGGATGCGGCTGCGGAGAACAACATTCTCCGTACGGATCAATGTCTGTTCCAGAGGAGAATGGGCAATTCCAATACTCCGCTGAAGGGCCCGATATGGGCTTTCCGACAGATGACCAGACCAACAATGTTCCTCGTGCATTTCCGCCTTCGTCTCGTGATGCAACGCCCCCAACGCTAGGTTCCCAAAACAGTGATTCTGCGACGCCAATTCCGGTGCCTGAATTACACCGGGAAGCAGTGCCGATGCCCCAGGACATGACGCCAATGGATTCTCCCATGGAGTTTCCGAAAAACTCGCCAGACGGATTTGATCCGCTGGAGAAAGATGCGGCTCCTGCCGCCGACAACATCCTAGATCCGGTCAACTACGAGTTGCCACGACTGCCACCAATTCCGGAAAGAGACTATATGTCCGGCAAGCACAAGGTGCCGCAGCAGGTGCGACCGATCACGACAAGTTCGCAGCCATTTCAAAGATAGCAGGCTGATAACCCTGCAATCGAATGAAAGCACGGATGCTCACGATCCGGCATGATCGTCTTTGTAGGCACAGTCATGTTTTTTTTGCCACGACCGACGGACAGATCGCTGCTTTGGGAGAATTTGCCGGACAGCGATTTTGGGCAAGGACGATAAGACTTTCCAGAACTCGCAAGTCTGCGCCTTCAGGAAAGTTACTTCGATGAATGCCCGCGTCTTTTTGCTCGTACTGGTCACCGCAGCCTTTATGGCCGTCTGGGATGCCGATCGTCCCGCCGCAACTCAGCCTGCCATGACAAGTAAACAGAAGCAAATGAACGATGTGCAGCCAAATCAGGGTGCAGTCGCCACTTCGGCAACTGTTACGAGAGTGGCATTGATCCTAGCGCCAAAGGTCTTACAGTCCGAAACTTGGCAGGCAATCAGTGGCAATGGCGACGCATGCCTGCAGTCACGACTGTTTACTAAACGCCGCACTGGTGTCCAGTGTGTAGTCTTCGCGGAAGACCTTGTCGAAGTCATAGATGCCAAAGAAGTCGTTGAGGTGATCGTGAGGTGTCCGGCGCATTTCGCCGGATTCGATCATTTCGAAGACAATATTACCGAAGTCTGCGGTAGATGTTACGCCCCAATTCCTAAAGACGGCGATGCTGAGCATTCCAAAATGCTGCAATGCCAGTTTACGCAGCCCGTCCAGAAGCTCCGGCCCGCTGATGTGGCCAGAGACCTCAGATCTCCGATCGCGGCCCAATTGTTCCTGTGTAAACCGCAACGCGGAGTATACAAACTTGAATGCGTTTGGGTGGTAGGTACTGGACCGGGTATGGCTGGCGGTGGAGCCCATTCGAAACGTCCTGAAAGGCGAGGGTGCCGAAAATCATCGTTTCTTAACAGTTGCGAGCCATTCTAAATGATTTGCTTCCCGGATAAAAGAGCCGCTTACAAATTTTCATCACCATCGACATCATCCGGCTGTAGGGTTTTTCCGCCTCGTGAAATGACGGTGACTATATCGTTTTCTGCGGTCATAACACGTCGGCCGTCCTGAAAGACGACGACGAGTTTGCGGGCAAGCAGTTCCTGCGAGATGACTCGGCCCTGACCATTCTTCGTAACCACCATGGCGCCAATGGGGGGCAGTTCCCGGCGATGCTGTTCATAGGTGTCGTATTCATATCGCAGGCAGCATTTAAGACGACCGCAGCGACCGGAGATCTTATTTGGGTCCAGCGTTGCCTTTTGCAGTTTCGCCATTTTCATGGAAACAGCGGGCATTTCCTGCAGGTGCGTGTTGCAGCAGAGTGGTTTTCCACAGTCGCCGTAATCGGCCAGCAGCTTGGCTTCGTCGCGAATGCCGATTTGCCGCATTTCAATCCGCATATTGAATTCTCGCGCCATGCCTTTGACAAGCTCACGAAAATCGATGCGGCCTTCGGACAAGTAGTACAAAATCAATCGCTCGCCACCAAAAATCTGTTCGATATCAATCAGCTGCATCTTGACGCGTCGTTCAGAAATCATCGCAGCGGCCTGCGTGAAATACTGTTTTTCGCGCTCAGCGGTTTCAGATCGCGTGCGGCGATCTTCACTGGTCGCAATGCGCAGGATGCGTCCGGAATTCGATCGCGTGTTCCCAAGGTACTCGCCCGTGCGTTCGGTCGCCGGGCACAGCACTGTACCCCATTCAACGCCGCGTTCAGAACGCACGACCACTTCTTCACTGCGTCGAAACACAGTCCCGCGGCGGGCTTCAAAATCGCCCAGCAGTCGCATCGCCCCGTACCGGACTACAAAACGCTGCGTTTGTTGTTCGTGAATGGTGTCTTCCACAGATTTCCCTGCCTGACGTCTCAAAATCTCCCAACGACGACGGACTATAGTGTGCCAGACCGGAATTCAAAAGCGAGGCGAGAATTCTTCACGTAATGCCGCACACCAGAAAACATTCGCTGTTTTATGCTCGCGCCGTGCGCACATCATTGTGGCTCGACACTCCGTGGCGAGAATTCCCGCCACGGCGCGTAGGGCACATTAAGCATGTTCTTGTGAGCGGCACGGCGCTAGCCGACAGGCACTTGACGGTACAAAGATCAAAGCCAAGGCATCTCGACATAAGGCCATGAGCTACGACCGCATGCTGGCCGAAGAGAAACGTCTGCAGGCGGAAATTGATGAACTACCGAAGCTGCGGCTCGTGAAGCGGAAGGAAAGCCGCCTGCGAAGACTGATCCGCTGGACGCAGTGACTGATCCCAAAGCCCAGCGGAACTTCACCGATCCTGAATCAAAGATCATGAAGACGTCGAACAAAAGCTGGGATCAATGCGGCAATGCTCCGGAAAAACCACGCCTGAAGGGCCGCAAAGTCCAATCCCCGCTGCCGACCTCATGTGAGCGGCTCGACCGCAATCCGCAGGCCGAAGAAAAACTTTTTCTCAACTCAATTTCAGCGACGTTTGATGACAGGTATCAGGACAGACTCCCAGCGTGCGTTCCGTTCAGTCTGATCGGTGCCATTTCAGTGTACTGGTTCGCGAGCCAGCTTTACGGACGAACCAGTGGCATCGTGGCGATGTGTTTGTGGTGTATCTCACCGAATATGCTGGGCAACGCAGCCATCATCACTCCGGATTTAGTTGGTGGCGCACTGGCGATCTCGGCGGCGTTTGCGTTTTGGAGGTGGGTGCGTTCTCCTGTGTGGAGTCGGTCGCTGGTGGCGGGTGATCTTGTGCTGGAGGGGCAGGAGGACGAAGAAGGAAGAAAAATCCCGCCTCGGAGAGTCGGGGCACGTTGAGGAATTCCGACACGGGGTGACGGGCAACGCCGTGAAGGATTTGAAAATGTCAGAACTGGGGAACGCCCCCTCATCCGGCCTGTCGGCCACCTTCTCGCCTTCCCAGTGGAGAAGGGACTCCGCGATCCCCTTGAAAGACGCTGCGATAAATCCTTCACGGCGTTGGCTGACCGGGAACATTGTGGGGCAGTTGCTGCTGATCGGCGTGCTGGTCAGCCGATTCCGAGAAGGGCATCTCCGTCAACTTAACACTATGCGAATACTCTCGCAGCGGCAATTTCTGCTTGCCCTATGTTCCTTTCCCACCACTTCGAGCTTTTGCCTGCGGTTCCGCTTCTGCTCTGACCGAGTAAGCTGCATCCAGCCTCGACCTGTGATTCTTCTCTTTCAAGCTCGCAGAATCCCGCTGCGGGACGCTGGCACTCGACGCAGTTGAATCCAAACCCTTCGTCACCTACGCTGCGGGCCTGACGATGTGTCGATGTCGCTTATGATGCGGGTTGTCCCTCGTTTTTCACCTCGTAAAGGATAGTCCGATTTCGAATCATTCGAACCGGCAGGTGCTTCATGATTCTGAGCGGCAGCGAAATTAAAGCTCGACTGGGCGGGGACATCGGGATTGAGCCGTTCAATGAGGATCAGCTGAATCCCAACAGCTACAACCTGCGGCTTCACACGGAACTGCTGGTGTACGAAGAAATCGTACTCGACATGAAGCGATCCAATCGCTATCGCCGGATCACAATTCCCCCCGAAGGACTGGTTTTGGAACCCAATCAGATGTATCTCGGGCGCACCGTTGAATACACCGAAACACGGAACCTGGTGCCGATGCTGGAAGGACGATCGTCGATCGGACGGCTGGGGATGTTTGTTCACATTACGGCGGGATTCGGTGACGTCGGTTTTTGCGGATTCTGGACACTGGAAATGCTGGCAGTGCAGCCTGTTCGAATTTATGCCGGAGTTCAAGTCTGCCAGATCTTCTACCACACAGTGGAAGGCGCGATCACCGACTACGCAACCGGCAAGTATCAACGCAACTCCGACATTCAGCCCAGTCTGCTGTATCGCGAATTGTCAGCCCGCGATGAACGCCAGCGCACGCTGGATTTCGGACACAATGATAAGCCGTAACACGAGTCTCCAGGCTTGTGATGATTTTTTGTTCGTTGAACGAATGAGTCTGGAGACTCCTTCTACGAAACGCAGCGCTGCTCCACGATGAACCGCCCTTCCACTCGTGACCTTATTAGTCAGTTGAACTCCGGCGCGCTCACCGCACGGCAGCTCACTGAGACGCACCTCGATCGCATTGCCACGTTGAACGGCAGACTAAATGCGTTTGTCTCCGTCGATCCTGACGGTGCATTACAGCAGGCAGATGACATTGATCGACGAAGACAGACGGGCGAACCTGTTGGACGTCTGGCGGGACTGCCGATCGGCATTAAGGACAATATTTGCCAGAAGGATCTTCCGACAACGTGTGGAAGTCGCATGCTTCAGAATTTTCGCCCGCCCTATGATGCGCACGTCGTAGAACGGCTGAGGGCGGAAGATGCAGTGATTCTCGGCAAGCTGAATCCGGATGAATTTGCCATGGGATCATCGACGGAAACGTCCATCTTCGGGCCGACTCGCAATCCCTGGGATCAGACTCGATCCGCCGGCGGCTCCAGCGGTGGATCGGCCGTTGCAGTGGCCGCAGGTTTGGTGAACCTGGCACTGGGGTCGGACACGGGCGGTTCAATTCGGCAGCCTGCCAGCTTTTGTGGCGTGGTTGGAATGAAGCCAACATATGGTCGAGTTTCCAGATACGGACTGATCGCCTACGCCAGTTCTCTGGACCAGATCGGGCCGCTGGCCGGTGATGTTTATGGTACCTCGCTGTTGCTTGAATGTATCGCGGGACATGATCGCCGGGACTCGACATCGCTGGATGTCGAGACGCCTGCATGGACGACGACTCTTGATCAGCCACTCAAAGGACTCCGGATCGGGATTGCAGATGAATATTTTTCCCAGGGACTTGATGGTGAAGTTGAACAGCGCGTGCGTGACGCATTGAAGGCCTTCGAATCCGCAGGAGCAACAGTTCATTCCGTATCTTTGCCGCATTCAAAGTATGCCGTCGCTGCGTATTATCTGATCGCGTGTAGCGAAGCATCCAGCAATCTTGCGAGGTTCGACGGAATTCATTATGGACATCGCGCTGAAAAGTTCGGCGATCTGGCGGACTTATATTGCCAAAGTCGCGGCGAAGGTTTCGGCTCGGAAGTCAAACGCCGCATCATGCTGGGGACGTATGCGTTGTCGGCAGGTTACTACGATGCCTACTATCTGAAGGCGCTCAAAGTTCGTCGCCGCATTGCGGACGATTTCGCTGCTGCGTTCAAAATAGTGGACGTCATCGCAGGCCCTGTAGCACCGACACCAGCGTTCCGACTTGGTGAAAAACTCAATGATCCGCTCGCAATGTACCTTGGAGACATTTACACGATCAGCACAAATCTGGCGGGCCTGCCGGGGATCTCAGTGCCCTGTGGATTGACTGCCGGCAAGTTACCTGTCGGCCTGCAACTTCAGGCCCCGGCACTCAACGAAACTCGCCTTCTGCAAGTCGCTCATCAATTTCAGCAACTGACGGCATGGCATCTGGAAACGCCGAAGATATAAATTGTTTTTCCCCTGCCGCAACAGCTCGTCGTACCACACGGTTTCCTCCTGTTCAAAAAACAAGCATGATTCGGCGGTACGGATCGCATTGAACGTGGATTTGAGGAATACCGACCAATCGAGAATCCTTCCCTGTGAACCAATGGCGATTCGTTGTAAGTTTTTT
The DNA here is from genome assembly GCA_947476295.1 of Planctomycetaceae bacterium. Classification (GTDB taxonomy): domain Bacteria; phylum Planctomycetota; class Planctomycetia; order Planctomycetales; family Planctomycetaceae; genus SXXK01. The sequence continues at coordinate 26,638 of CANJQC010000044.1, forward strand.
CGTGGCTGTTCCTGCGGTTCATGCTTGACACAGAGGCTTGGGACAATTCAGCCCTCACCACGCCGAGACAATGAAATCCGGCGAACAATATGCCGGCTGCTCGACGATTCTCTTTCGCCCGAACACCGTTCTCACAGCAGCGACCGGCAGTTGAATCCCGATGGCCGCAGGTGGTCTTACATGGATCGAATCAATTGGTGGCGTGCGGTCGAATGCGGCGAAGTATTTCCTGAACGCGGATTCGCGAAAATCCGGCACAACATGGATTGGGTCAAGGCCGTACCATTTCGGTTCGGGTTCGACAAACTGAATTCCAAATTCAGTGGCCAATTGTCGTGTTATCTCATCCAGCGCCAGGGATCGTTCAAGAATGGTTGCCCGCGAAAGCGTACAGCCGGGGAAGAGGATCGTCCGAGCGATCAGGAATCGCAGTTTCCCTACCTGTGTGAGTGACGCCAGAGGCAATCCGGTGATCACGATTCTTGCATCGGATCGCCAAGCCAGAACCTGACTGATACACTGACGGACGGATGCCGCGATCTGATCCGGTTCAAAAAGATAGACGATATCATTGCCCACATCCGTGATCAGGACCAGCGGTGGATTCGCAGAGTCCTGCGGCAAGTGATCCCACAATCCACAGTCGCAGATTGCCGGTAACTGACGAAACCAGAATGCGCTGGTTTTGACATAAGACCGTCCCATCCCCAGCGCGACGTTCAGATTGATGGGATCGGCGGTAACAAGTCGGAGCGAGTCGATCAGAGATCGCCACCCCAGCACCAGATTGCTGGCTCCCAGCAGCACTACGTCTTGTGTATTTATGGTCAATGGACACTCGTGAAAACAGTGATCAAATCATCCGCAATGGTGGCATTGACAGCGTGAGTGGCGGGATTCAAGGAATCAAAAGAAATGAGTCGCCGGCCTTCCTTGATCAGAAAATCTGTGTCCATGAACGGTTCGTAGCTGATATCCTGCCAGCGAATTTTTCCATGGGCATCAATCACGAATGTTCCGTGCAGCGCAGCTTTTTCGAAGTCGTCGTAACAACGATACTCCCGGAAGATTTTCATCTCCGGATCGGCCACCAGTGGAAACGGAAACTCGTTTTCCAGACTCTCACAGGCACGCTTCAGATTGATTTGCTCATCTGTGCTGATCGCGATGACTTCGAAACCCGCCGCACGAATGTCGCCAGACTTCTTCGCAATCGCCTGCAATTGCTCCGCACAGTGCAGGCAACCGTAACCCAGATAGAAGACCACGATGACCGGACTGCCCTGATAGTCGCTCAGCGAACGGGGCTTTCCATCTGAATCCGGCAGTGCCCATTCAGGAGCATCGCGCGGAGACCATCGAAACGGTCCCAGCGAATCCAGATTTGGCCGCGTGCCAATATCAGCGGGCACGTCATGCGGAAGTCGCCAGTCGGCTGGATATCCGAATTCGGCGGCCATCGGTGCCAGCCGCATTATCGGTGCGACATCGAGATCGACCGTGGATGAAACCTTCCGAAGCTGCTCAAACACCGACTTCGCTTCGTCTTTCCTGCCCGCTGCGTACATCGCTTCAATCTGACTGCCCAGCGCCCGAACTTCACCTGGATTGGATTTTACATTCTCCTCTGCCTTCTTTAACGCATCATCAGTCCTGCCCGCTCGAAGCATGGCGGCAATCAGATCATCGCTGGAGACACTGGCCTTTGTGAACAGGTCGAGCGCTCGTTCATTCTCGCCTTTTTGAGCGGCGATGCGACCGTCAATTTCGAGCGTGGCTTTTTCAAAGCCTTCAATCCTTCCCTTGAACTTGCTCTCAGCGTCTTTCTTTGCCTTCTCAATCGCCGCGTCATCAGACTTCGCTTCACGAGCCTTCGTTTCCGCCTGAGTGACAGCCGTCGCTTGTTTCTGTTTTTCTTCTTCAAGCAGCTTCTGCAGACGATCTCGATAAACAGCAGCGCTGGTGTCGTCTCCGGTGGCCGTGAGTGCTGAACCGACAGCTCGATCGCGACTTAGGTCTGCATCCGCATCACCAGTATCTTCCAGCCATGTCGTGCCGTTCAATGCGGCCAGCGTTTCGTACATTTCGAAACTCCGCAGCACATTGATGAGCCGATCGCGTCCGTACTTAAAGCTACCGGATTTCTCGAGCGAATTGTATTTCGGATGGCGAGGCAGGCTGAGCATGTTTCGCGCGAGTGCCTCAGCATTGTGGGCACGCCCGATCGAGATCATGTTGCGAATACACCATTCGTTGTTGTGCGCAAAGTTGTGGATCTGATCAGGAAGAACTCGGTCACGCATCATGTGAAAATGATCGACGCGGGCCGACGCTTCCTGCTGATACACGGCGTCATGATAGCGGTGCAGCTTCGAATAGATATGCCCCGGCATGTGCCACATGTGAGCAATCGAAGGGGCAGCCAGGCCAGCTATTGCAGCGGATTTCAGAGCCAACTCAGGCTTCTTGCTGTCCCACAGGTGAATCCGATAATGATGCACGGGATGCAGAGGTTCGATATCCAGTACCTGCTGTATCATGGCATCGATGCTCAGATGCGACGCCATCTGGAGGCCGTCGCGTTTTCCGGACCAGAAATACTCACACAGAAATGCCTTCGTTTCAATGTCATCAGGGAACGCGATCAGAATTTCTTCTAGGTCACCGACGTACTTGTCGGCTCGCTCCTTCTTCTGTTCGTCGTTGTCTGCTTTGGCATTGATGAACCGATCAAACGTTTCAATCAGCATCTGTTCCCGCTTTTCCACTTTGTCTTTCCGCTTCACGGCTTCAGCGATGAATCCTTTCGCGCGCTTGTCGTTACTGCGGTTTGACATGGCCATGCCCCAATAGGCCGTCGCGCAGTCAGGATCCAACATGGCGGCTTGTCGAAACGAGCGTTCTGATTCAAAGTACCAGAACCCATGCAACTGGGCCACACCCTGCTCAATGAACTTTCGTGCTTCGGCCTTCGATGTCGTCACAGGGAATTTCACGACGCCGCACCCGTTCATCAGCCAAGCTGCCTGACGCGGCCCTTCATTGAACACCTCACCGTGGACGGAATGCCCTTCTTTTATTGCATCATCGGAGGGTTTGGTTTCCGCTGGACTTTCTGGTTCGACGACCGGCGTTGCTGTCTCTTGGCCAGTGGCATTCCGAATTGATCCAGACGAGGTCATTTCAAGCAGTACGATGGCCGCGAAGATTGAGTGTGACAGGCGTTGTGTGAAGCAAAAGCCCATGCCGGGACCAATCATTGTGAGCGGTACGTCGCCAAGCCGATGTACATTGCAGAAATACCTGAAAAAATGGCGGCTACCGCCTTGCCGCTCACAAGAGCTGCGGTATTGAGACAGACTCCTGGCCGATCCGCTCAAACAAACGGCGTCCTGCCGGGGACGGCTACTGGCGGTACGGGATTATCGGTCCATTCATAGGCTTTCGGACGGAGGTCTTCTTTTGAATTCAGTACCGCGTCCCAGGTGAGACGCTGGCCAGTGTAGCCTGCCATCCGTCCGGCGATCGCCAACATCGTACTCTTGCACATGTAGTCGCCATTGTTGATCGGGTGACCACTGCGAATACTGGCGAACAATTCGTTGTGCTCGATCTGATACATGTCACCATCCGGGCCGTCATACTTCCAGATCACATTGCCAGCATGGTCCTCAATCTTGTGACTCATCACATTGACACGGCCCTTCGTGCCAAAAATATAGTCTTCGACTTCATTCTCACAGTTTGGCCAGTGACGGCAACGCGCGAATGCCTTGACTCCACTCGGCCAGGTATAAACGATGTCAAAATGGTCAAAAATGTTGCCGTATTTTTCATCGGTGCGAACCTGACGACCGCCCGAACCACTGATTGACTCCGGCACTTCATCGTTCATCGCCCACATCATCTTGTCCAAGCTATGGATGTGCTGTTCGACGTTAAAGTCACCGGAAAGCCATGTGTAGTAGTACCAGTTGCGAATCTGGTACTCCATTTCGCTGTCGCATTTGTCTCGCGTGCGACGCGGATCCCACACGCCGCTCGACATGTAACTGCACTGCATCGTAACAATGTCACCGATCGCGCCGTTCCTGATTTGTTCAAACGTAGCCCGCTTGCCTGGGTGATAACGCCAGCACAGACCCGACACGAGAGCCAGTCCTTTGGTCTTGGCCATCTCAGACGATTCCATCACTGACCGCACACCCGGTGCATCGACGGCGACTGGTTTTTCGCAGAACACATGTTTACCGGCCTCCACAGCAGCACGCAGATGCTGTGGTCGAAAATGTGGCGTTTCGGCCAGCAGCACCACGTCAGACTTTTCAATCACTCGCAGATAATTATCGAAGCCTGAGTAACAGGTGTCATCGGAAACTGTCACTCGGGGCGTCACGCCGTCCTTATTGAACATGCGTGTCAAAGATCGACGGCCACGTTCAGCTGAGTCTGCAAAGATATCTCCGATCGCAACAAGTTCCGTGCCGGGATCAGCATTCAGAGCCTGCTCAGCCGCCCCAGTGCCTCGCCCGCCGCAACCGACAAGTCCCACCTTAAGCAGATCGCTGCCTGCCGCGAAGGCGCCGGCATGGAGCGGCATTGAAATGGCAGTCAAAGTTGCGCAACCAACTGCCGTTGCGGCCAAAAAATTGCGTCGGGACGGTTCGGTCAGTGACGGAGTGGTTTGCATAATGAGCCACCTAGGAAAATTAGGCAGGAGTTTTAGACGGCGGGCAGTCGCTGTGCGAAAACGTGAACAACCGCTGTTAAACGTCTCATTCAACCAGCAACAGCAGACCAAGGTCTACAGGGTGACCTGAGAACCGCTTCAGGTCAAGGCAGCAGGCCAACTTCATCGTTGTTTGTACTTTGCGCTGGGAAAAATGACATATCTGTTATTGCAGGGGCCTGCCGTTTCACCAGTCATCGGCGACCGCGTGGAAACTGGACCGATCGTTAGATAAGCGTGCGAGATTCGTTCATCGCCCATGGAGCCTGACTTACCGGGTCACAGCACCGATGTCTTCAAAATGCATGCGGATATCTCGGAGCGTTACAGGTGGGAACATGGTAGTACCAAAACGCGTGGACACGACTTTCTTTTTCACAGTTTCGGAGTCTTCCGACGCGAAGACAGCAAGACAGGGGACTTTTTGTGATCGCGCGTAGGCCTGGACCCGAGGGAAAACCTCCAGCACTTCGTCAGTGTTGCGGTCGGCTAGAAAAAGGATACCGTCCGGCGGGCTCGATTTGAGTATCGTCAGAGCCCTTTCCGGGGACTGCACAAACGCAACATCAAAACCCTTGCTGACAAAATACTGCTTCACCTTCGCACAGCGTTTTTTTATCGTATCAACCACGAGCATCCTGAAATCCGGCTTAAGTTCAATTGTGATCGGTCGTTTTTCACCAGGCGGATCTTCGACTGTCTGACCGAGCTCCAACATGACAGCGCGGAGATCTAGGAGCACCTCAGTCGCTGTCTGATACCTCGCGGACGGGCTGACTTCCAGTAGGCGACCACAGATACGAGCAACCGACCTGGGCAAGTTGGTCTGCAAGACTTCAACCGGGCGGGTATTAGAATAGCGACTCAGCAGCAGTTTCTCCTGACGGTCTTTCGTGCGCGACCATGGGCCTTCGCCGGTGAGCAGTTCATAGTAGATCGCGCCGGCAAAAAACAGATCGCTGCGAGGATCATTACGTGGTGCATTTGTGCCGCGCTCGAGCGACGCGTATTCCAGAGCCCGTTGCACGTCGTCGCTGGTTCCCGCCTGGCTGGCGGATGCTGCTCCGGCCAGTCCGAAGTCTACCAATTTTGCCACGCCGGTACTGCTCATCAACACGTTCGTCAACTTTAGATCACGATGCGACGCACCCATTTTTAAAGCGTATTCCAGCCCTTGGCAGATGTGCAGCAGGCACCTTGTTGCTTCGGGCACCGAGAGCTTGCGTCGGATCTTCATGAAGTCGCGCAGGTTGCCGCCCTCCACAAACTCCATCGTGAAGTAGTGAAATCGTCCCTCGTTGCCAATATCATAAATAGGCACGATATTGGGATGCGAGAACCGCTGGCAAATATGAGCTTCCCGTTCGAAACTGGCGACTGTTCTGGGATCATCGGCCCAGCGTTCGCGAAGCAGCTTCAGAGCCACGACACGATTGTCGTCCAGCGAGGCCGCGCGAAACACCCGCGCGAAACTTCCTGAGGCGTTGCGATACAGCAACTTGTACTTTCCCAGCACAAGTCCCTCCGTTTCGCCTTTCAGGATGCGACCGGTCTGAAGCGGCGTGAGCAGTAGCCGACGTTCCAGCAGTTGCAGCATCGATTCCACCGTGTTCGCATCTTCCACCTGCCCATCCACAGTATTCCACTGCGTCGGCGACAGTAGCCGCGACGTCAGAAGAAAGGACTTGAGTCCGTCTTTGGACTTAATCTGCGGCATGGCCCGTTCGTCGTTCGATTTACGAGTGCGGAATTCTGCAGCAGACAGTGTTGCAGGTTGAATCATCTTGGGTGCCCCGGAAACGATCTGCGGACGCAGAACTGAGGAAATCAGCACTGAGATCACTACTCAATGCAAAATCGATTCCGTTCGTCAGGAATTCCCTGACATATGGGATGCTGTCAAATCCTACCACGTTCCGATGCCATGACAACGCAATGCGCGAGGAAACTTTACACGGAAGCGGCAGGCGTCGTTCCAGTATGAATCCACGAAGGAAAAACGCCAGAGACTGTACATATTATTTTGCACTTTAGCGGCTCAACGAATCACTACGACTGCGTTAAACGGATTGGCTGCCAAATGTTCATGGGTGGGTTCGGCGGGCGCTACATTTTTTCCTGACTTTTGGACTCCTCGCTTTTGGAACTACTGGATTTCGCCGTGATGCCGGTATTCTGTCGGACACTGTCGTCCCCGCCCGAAAATCGCGCTCTGGGGTGAACGAGACGTGGGCTGCGGTTCATTTGTCGATGAACCTCTAAATCGTATCCAGAATCTTGCCGATGTTGCTGAAGATGACGAAGTCCGCGTCATTTGGCACAACATCTTTGGTGACTGCGAGGCTCGCGGCCGCGGCTGGTCCAGTTGTCGTCAGCGTCAGTGAGGTGTTTGATTGGATGGAAGCGACAATGTAAGCGCGGCCGCTGCCGATCACAATCGATTGTCCAACGGCCAGTTCCGTCGTGAATAGTGTGTTAGTTCCCGTGATCACTGCACTGTTCAAAGTAATGGCGACCGTGCCGGTGATTGGTGTGTTTGCCGGATTGAATGCAGACAGCGGCGCTTCTGAAAGCGCCGTTGAATTGTAGAGCGTATTCAGCTGAGGGTGGACGTTTGGCAGATTGCTGATCTGTGTCGCCACCGTGACGCCATCGCCAATGACACGTCCAAAGACCGTGTATTTTCCGGGATCAAACCCGGCTCCATTGTTCGACGTATTGACAAACCATTGACTTGTTCCGCTGTTGAACTGACCTCCACCCAGGAGTGCCATCGACAGTGTTCCGCTGACATTCGAATTTGCCGCGTTGAATTCATTCTGAACCGGAATCGTGGTGATGACAGAACTGATCTGACCATTGGAGACCTTAAATCCGCCACCTTGTACGAACTTGGCGCTTCCGGAGTTGGTTCGATGGGCGAACATGTTCTGATAGGCACCGGATTCCACGTAGCTCAGGAAATTTGCCACGGTCAGCGGTGCTTCGGTATCCAGCAGCTCGACATCGTACGCTCCCTGGTTCGTGGCAAAATGGACGACTGTCCCGATGGCCAGGTGGGCACGTACGGCGGTGTCAGCTGAATTCGCCCCGGAGCTCGCTTTCAGCACCAGCCGGTTTTCGCCATGATTCGTTGCTGTGTGCAGCAAAGTGACATTAACAGTGTAACTTCCGTCAACTCCGGCTGTGGCAGTTCCATTGTCGAACACGCCGTTGCCGTCACTGTCTACGGTAATTGATGCTCCGGCAGTCGTGATGCCAGTCACTTGCGTGACCGAATTACGCGTAATGATCGTCCCGTTGGACTGCACCGAATCATCGGCCGTCGCGATGGCCGTCAGTGCCATTGAATCTGCATCGGTGACGGTGACCTGAGCCACTCCAGTCGCTGCTCCCGGTGCAGTCGCTTCGATCCGAGCGACAAGGTTCTGATCCTGCACACTGCCGTTCACGATTGTAAACGTCACCGGCACGCTCGCCGCCCCGGCCGGAATGGTGACGCTCGCAGGCCCCGTCAGGATGTTACTCGTTTCGTACGACAATGAAACCAAAATCGGGACGCTGGATACGAAGCTTGTTGTCACCGTTCCGGCAAGAGTCCCGGACGCTTCGCTCACAGTTGCTGCGGCAGAGGTCACGGACAACACGGCATTCTCGTTGTCGGTAACAGCGACCGTTGCTGTGCCGCTGGTAAAGCCAGTTGCTGAAGTGGTTACAATCACTGACGCAGTCCCATCGACGATCGTATTTTCAATCGCAGCGCCTCCGAACGTCACGGACGCTGCATTGGCGGGTATGATGACCGTAGCGGGCACGGTCAGCCGAGTCGGCGTGCCGGAAAGAAGTGTGACCGTCAGCGGTTGAGTGATATCAGCCGTATTGCGAACGACTGTGTAAGTTACGGCAGTCGCACCGGCACCTTCAGATACAGTCGTCTGGTTTGCGGTCACAGTAAGGGCTGCGACTTCGTTGTCGGTCACAGTGAGGGTTGTCGTAACATTGGCAAATCCAGTGGCGGCAGCCGTAATGGTCACCGTTGCCGAGCCGTCTGCGACAGTGTTATCTATCGCCGCAATCGGCGCTGTCACGGATGTGCTGCCCACAGGAATCGTGACCGTCGCGGGCACCGTGGCTTTCGATGTGTTGGAAGACGTCAGCGTTACGATCTGAGCTGCAGTCGTTGGACCAGTGCGTGTCACAGTCAGTGTTGATGCTGCGGTGCCTGCGTTCTCTGAGACTGTCGCCGGACTCACCGAAAGCGTCAGCGTCGGAACTGCTGCCGCGAGTAGAGCATTGGCGCGAGCAATAGCGCCGGTCGTGGAATCTGTGATGCGGGAAGAAATCAATGAGGCATCAAAGTACTTCGCCTTCTGGCTATGCTTTGCCACGTGACGCGCTGATGTATCCGAGTCAATATTTGCGGCATCATGTCCCGCGCCACCAGCCACAACCAATCTGCCGTCAAAGTTGCTGCCTCCAAGCACTTGTACGGTATCGTTGCCGCGTCGCAATGCAATCCGAGCAGATTTTCCGACGTTGCTGGAATTCACATACACGACATCATTGCCCGCTCCGGTCTCTACCCACAGCCGCCCATGCAAAGTAGAATTCTGAAGCACGACATTGTCGTCACCACGCCCCGTATGAATGGCTGTCACGCCGTTCACCGTTGTGCTCTGAACCACTACGCTGTCAGCGCTGTCGCCGGTACTGACGTCCAATCGACCATGGACATTAGAATTGCTGATGCTGGCAAGGGTCGATTCCGCTCCGCTAATCGCAAGATTGCCGCTGATCGTCGCTCCATCGACAACGATCGAGGTTACGCCATTGTCACCATTCAACGTCAGATTACCATGCAGGGTTCCACCAAGAACACGCAGCGTATCCGCTCCGTCACCACCTGAAAGAGAAACATTTCCCGTCAAAGTAATCCCAACACCAATTGTCACAACATCATCACCGCCGCCGAGCGAACCCGTCAAACTGCCTTGTAGCGCCGTCACACCCGTCGCGAGCGTGAAGTCTGTCGTCCCCTGATTGATAGTCGTTCCATTCAAACCTCGAACGACAACTGATCCGTTGTCCACAACGACTTCAACTTGGTTGGCAGCAGTGTCCCCCGTAAACTGCGCATTAGCCCCATTCAGCGAGATTTGCACATTCCCCGTCAACAGCGTTCGCAATTCCAACTGTTCCGACAGATCGTATGGACGCGGCAAACGACTGCGTGAATTAGACTTACGGCAACAGATCAGACTCTTCAAGTATTCCCGAATCAGCATTTTTGTGCCTCAGTGAGTTTCCCAGGCGATGTGAGTATAAGTCCAGGGCGTCAACGCATGACGCTCCAGACTGCGTAATCTAACGCAGTCAGCGGTACAGCAAACCAACTAACAGGCCATAGATCAAGACTTTTCTCGATCGGTAAAAGTCATTACGCCGTATTGTGCGGCTCCGCAATCTGAAAATGCAGGCTGCAACTAGGACGCCGTCTACAGCGAGTTGATGCCTTTCGGCAACACCCATCGAGATCATCAGGAATCACCCAGCGCGGCTTCGCTTCGCTCAGTCGCAACTAGGTGTTCAAGTAAGCCGCTGTCGCGGCGGGGTTGCGTGGGAGTCCATCGTATCGGGAAGCTGTCTGCACGAAATCACGGCAAAATCACAGCAGCACAAAATCAGACACGTGCGACAAAAGTCGCTTTGTTGGAATTTGGTTTTGGTGACGAACGCGAAATTTTTTGCTTTGGAGCGATGGTGTAATTTTTCAGGCGACTAGGAAGCTGCTGGAAGCGACTAGGCGGCCATATGACGTCGCAAAACACTGGGCAGACTGCCTTGCCACCTTTCGTCAGTTTTGCAATGAGTGAGCGCACGCTCGCCGCTCGCAGGAGATTCCGCGCAGCGAAAGAGAGAACACTAATCAGCACTGATCGCCACTAATCCGAACTTGAACGGCTCCAAAATGAGCTTTGAGCGGTAGAAGACTGGGATTTGGGCAAAGAACGGAAGCTATCAAATTACATGTGTAGCCAGAAAATATCAAGATTTTCCTAGACTCTGTTTTTCCTGCCGCTACAAATCCGTCATGAGCAAGCCAGACAAACGCCCCGTGCATGTTGCGGAAATCAAAAAAACGTATAAAGGCAAGGTCCACGTTTCGACGTACCTCCGCCGGACGTTTCGCGAAGATGGCAAGGTCAAGCATGAGACCGTCGCCAACATCTTCGATCTGCCGGACGATCTGCTCGCCGACGAAGTGTTCCCCGGCAACACGGCAGACCCGAAAGCATTATCTTCTACGACGCGACGAGGTCTTTAGGAACTGTTTATCGGCTCTCAAGCGATACTTCCGTTGGCGTTTCAGTTTCATTTCGCGGCACCGCTTTAATCCAATGCCCCACAACGTAAAACGCCAGCGGATTCAAGGTGATCGAGAGCAAGGCACCCGCCACAATCAGGTTCAGTCCATCTTCCGGCAATAAGTTCAAGCTGATGCCGAGGCCAGCCAAAATGAACGAGAATTCTCCAATCTGGGCCAGTGCCGCCGAGACAGTTAGAGCGGTCCTGAGCGGACGCCCGAGCCACAATACAATTCCCAGCGCTACGCACGACTTGCCGATCATGATAATGGCGACGACCAACAGGACCTAGAGTGGCTGTCGGAACAAGACTGCGGGATCGAGCATCATACCGACCGATACAAAGAAGAGCGCCGAAAACGTGTCTTGCAACGGCCGTAATTCTTCTGCAGCGCGGTGGCTCAGATCGGACTCGTGAATTACCACCCCGGCAAAGAATGCTCCGAGCGCAAACGAGACACCAAACACCTCAGCTGAGACAAACGCAATTCCCAACGAGAGTGCTATGACGCACAAGGTAAACAGTTCACGGGAACCCGTGGTTTCGATTCGCCTGAGTATCCAGGGGAAGAGACGTTTTGAATTGGGCTTAGGCGGTTTGTCGCTTTGAGGCGAGCGTTGTGCCCAGATTTTCACTGACCCAAGTTCTCATCTGTTTCACAGACACGCGAGCAAAGTCGGTTCTGTATCTTCTGAGCCATTCGATTTCTTCCGACTTCTGCAGCACCCGCTCCGCCTGAGTCTCCCGACTTCGCAACAGAATTCCAGCGACGACGCGCAAAGGTGACTTGTACTGGCCAACTCGAATAAAGGATGATTGCTCCACTGTTGCGATCCTTTCGCCTTGTGTGAAAACTAGACGGTTTGATACCGGGGAGCGCAACAGATTTCCATTTTCCC
>CANJQC010000045.1 GCA_947476295.1 Planctomycetaceae bacterium
ACCCCGGTCTGCCGAAAGCTGCCGCTCCTGTTCGAGCTTCTCCTGCACGGCCTGATGCTTGATCTTCCAGTTGTCGCGCCCCATCCGAAACGACCGAACCAACACGCGCGGCGGACTCCGATACCGACGTCCATCCCGAACGACGTCGCCGCCTGCATGAGATTCCACTTCCGATTCCACACCTCGTCCCTGAGTTTCCATCATCCCCCTCCCTACAACGTTTCGACCACCTGCATCCACTTCACGCATTCACGCAGCGAAACAGATTTCACAATATCCCGACACCCCCAATTTCCCTCAAAATGCCAACTTTGCTGCGGCCTAGTTGTGCGCTGCAGTTAAGCAACATTGACAAAATCTCAGATCATAAAGTCCGTCTGGCGTCCGAGGATCTTATCAACCATATCCTGCGGGAAATCGACGGCAGGCGAGCGTTCCGGATCGAGGTCTGTCGGATTGATGCCGCAATAGACGCTCCAGGGTCCCAGATGTCGCCACCGCCCTGCCCTTTTCGGTTCACCCGGAAGCACGGGAGTTGTACAACGATTGCACCCGATTGTTGAAAATCCCTGCTTGTGCAGCGGGTTCAGCACTACAGCGTTTTTCTGAATGTATTCATCCAGCTGTTCATCCGAAAAATTGGCCAGCGGATTGATTCGCAACGTATTCAATCGGGGATCCACCGCCAATATCGGGCACACGCCGCGCCGCCCGCCATCAGCGCGACGCAGGCTAGTGATCAAACCGTCGAATTCGCCCTTGATCGCATCCAGCGGCGCGGATTTCCGCATTTCGCAGCATTCTTTCTGTCCCTCAGGACTTAGATAAAGCACGCCGTGCTTCTCGGTCTGCTGTTCCATCGTCAACGCTGGTTTCAGGGTTCGGATGTTCAAATCATAGTTCTTCATCAGCCGGTCGCGGGTGTCGAGTGTTTCCTGAAAAAGAACACCTGTATCTACGAACAGTATCGGGACATCGATCGAGCTCGCGTGCAGCATGTGACAGATTACGTTGCCGGACTCCTGCATCGAAGACATTGCCGCGACGCGGGGGCCAAACATTTCCTTTGCCCAATGCAGCAATTCCTGAGGCGTGCGGTCGTCAAATGTGCGATTCAGATCAACCAAATCTACCTGAGTCAAACGGGGCATGCTACAAATTCCATTGGGCATGAAGCCACAACCTCGACCACCGATTGCGCCGGGAACGAGGCTGCCTGAACGAAACGATCCGAATCATAGCGGGTTTGCTGAAAAAGAGGTCTGGAACTCATGGGCTTTTCATTTTTGCAATCTTTCCGACGATGCACAGAGTTCCCGTCCCTTTTTTGAACAAGCAATAATGAACAAAAAAAGCGAAGCTGACACGTCAGCTTCGCTTTCAGGGTTTAGTGATTCTTCCGGGGGGAAATCAGCGAGCCGCCGCGTCCCACCACCAGCGCCCGGACTGACCAATTGGACTCGCCACAGCAGCTTTCTTCGCCACTTCGGCCGAAACTTCAAACGTCTCCGGATTCTGGATGATCGACTTCAGATCGCCTCGCACACCGCCTGCTATCTGAACCACAATGTCGCCACCGCGGTAGGTTCGGAAATTGGCGGCTGTCATCAATTCATCGGGAACATCGACATCCGCAGGCTTGTATGAACCATCTATGCCAAAGACTTCTGAATGCCAGCCAGCCTGATGTCCAATTCCCTGCGACTGTACGAGCGCCGAAACCAGTGCTAAGTCGAAGACGTTCTGCAGGTCAGCAAATACTATATCCTGATCCGCCAGCTTCGGCAGATTTTCCGTAAATAGACGAGCAAATTCTGCATTCGCCTTTTCCGCCTTGCCGGTCGACTCATGAGTCCCATCGTTCTTAACGATCTGATTTTCAGCCAGGCAACGAATCGAACGACCAGAAAACTCAAACGCCTGCTGATTTGGGGCGACATAAATGGCGTCGTAACCCACAGTCATCCACCACCGAAGTGCATCCATGGAAGAACCGCGACGTTCCGAACGGCTAATAAGATCGAAGTAACTCTTCATCCCGTCAGCACCTTCACGTTTGCCGATACCGATGAGTTTCATCTGATAATCGGCATCGACGATCACACTGGCAATTCTTGAATCCTGCGGAATTCCCTGCACAATTACGTTCTGCAGTCCAAGTGCTTCTTCTGCTTTCTTTGTGAACGCACCGACGTTCTTGGCCGACAATGCGTCGTTATTCCCTACAAGTGCCTGAACGGCTTTCACCTGATCTGGTTTCGGATCGATCGAACACATGAAGAAGCCTGGGCCACCAGACGAAAATGTACGGCCGAGCGTCACCAAGTCATCCAGTCTCAAAGTCGGACGATGCTGAGCGACTCCGACAGTGCGTCCCGTCTCATCAACGGCCCAGTCACCTGCCGGGCCACCAATCACAACGTCGCCCGTTTCAGCAAACACGAAAAGATACCGGACTTCTGTCAGTCCAGCCAGACACGCGACATCATCCGTTACAGGTTGGCCAGCTTCGGTTAACTGTCGAAGATGTTGTTCCAGTCGCGGCAGTGACACGAGTCGCAGATTCGACGTTGCATGGACGTCGTGATTGTAATTTGCAGACGCTGCCATTTCGAATGCGGAGATCAGTCGTGAGTCATCTGACGCCAGCGTGAGCGCTGCCATCACCGCAGGTGCCCCCATGAAAACCCCTTGAGAGAACTCAGTCATGCGTCCACCTTCACCGTCCAAATCAAACCAGCGCGCTGGCGGTGCTGTCTGATCCTGAATGAGCTGCATCAGAGGCTGAAAGTCAGCAAACTGCGATCCACCCTGAGCCTGCAATCCAGCATGTGCATCACGAGCCTTGCCTGCCGTCATTCGGTCGCCAACAAGATTCGCTGCGGATTCCAATGCTTCTGTGGCGGCGAGAAAGTCGCCCTGCTCAGCTGCCAGGCGAGCTTCTCCTCGCAGCTTGGCAGATTGCATGATGGCGTCTAATGAAGGTGCAGTTTCACCTTCCGATGCTCCAGCGAACGAGGAGCCTGACATCGCCGATGAAGAAAGGACTGCCAGGCAAAAGGCCAGCTTCACACCCTTGCGGAATGTGCGATGAAGCCCAAAATTAAGCGAAGAAAACGCTAAGAGAGACTGACGCATCTGCGTGACCTCAAAAAGATCGAAGAAAGGCGGCGATATCGCGGCAATAAACTGGAAACGGGGGTTTTCAGCACTCACTTCGCGCAAGGGAGCCGCAAAGTCAGAATTGACCTTTGCCTAGGATCGTCGCGATTCAGCTCAGCGTCAAGAAAAATCCTGCAATTCCATGACATACCAGTTACCCGCGATACTCCGAATCTGCCGATCCGAACGAATATTCCGAATGACTCGACGTTTAGTAACGATCATCCCATATTTACATGCCTGTTTTGCAACCGAATTATAAATTATGCCCGAACTTCCTGAAGTCGAAACGATGGTCCGCGGCATTCGCACAGACTGTGTCGGACGCCGAATTGACCGGACGCTATTTCCGCCCTGCCGGTGTAGACCGATTCAGATCAGCCCCAGCCGCCACACATTTATCAAACACACCGAGGGCCGGACGATCACCAAAATTCGCCGTCTGGCAAAACGCATCGTTTTGGAACTGGACTCCGGCCAACTGATTGTTGTGGAACCCCGCATGACGGGATTGATGCTCATTACCGACCCGCCGACTCGCAAGCATCGCCGAATCTGCTTTGAATTTTCGCCAGTTCGGAAGAAGGCACCCCTCCTAGAATTCTGGGATCGTCGCGGCCTGGGCACGATATCGCTGCTCAACCCTCAGCAATTTCTGCGGCTTGAATCGAGACTTGGCAAAGACGCGCTGGATCTTTCCGTTGAAGACTGGATATCGATCCTTGCACAAACTGAACGAGAAATCAAAGTTGTTCTGCTGGATCAGTCGCGCGTAGCGGGCATCGGTAATCTGTACGCGAGCGAGATTCTCCATGAAGCCCGCATTTCACCATTCCGCGCTGCTTCAAGCGTTTCAAGACGGCAGATTCAAAAACTGGCGAACGCGACGATTCGCATTCTGCAAGAGGCCATCGTATATGAAGGCTCGACGCTTGGCGACGGCACGTATCGCAACGCTCTGAACAAAGACGGCGGTTACCAGAATCATCACTTGGTCTACAAGCGAGCCGATACACTCTGTTCGTCATGCGGAAAGGCCACCATCCATCGCGCAGTGCAGGCTCAAAGAGCAACATTTTTCTGTGGAAAATGCCAGCGGTAGAGTTGCACGCTACCAGACATCCTCAATCTTGCCGCTTTCCGCATGCAATAATCGCCCCGGTCCAGCCCACTCAGGCGCGGCCTGCAGGATTCTCAGCCACACTTGAACTCCACGTGCAACGCCATCGAACGAGAGGTGATTTCCCAGCTGATCGTCGGACGAAATGTTTTCCGACTGCCAGTAAACTGCCGGGGCCAAGTCAAACGCTGCTGCCACTGCCGCCACGTCAATCTGCAAGCCGCCAGGAACATGTTTGCCGTCGGCGGGACCGCCGTAGACTTCCGTCCGAGACAAGAATAGTGAAACTTCCCAAACGTCCGAGTCATGATCGTGGAAGAAATGACATCCCACAGGAGCCGCCGCATGGCGATCCAGGATCCCGCGACCAGCGTCATTCACAAACCACTGCAGCCAAGCCGGTGGTGCTGTCTTCGAATCTGTATTACCTAGCATTTTTCTGCAATCTGCGGAGATTCTATCGGCGATCAGGAAACACCCCGAACGATGTCCCAAATCGTACCCATTCGGGATCAGATGATAACGATACCTTAATCGTTGCTTGAACAAGACGCACTATCGGCGACCACTTCCCGACAGCAGCGAAGCTGCTGAGCGAATGAAAGTTTTGATAGCCGGGACGGAACGTGATGCAAACGTCGCGCCAGTAAGGTCCAGTCGCAGTATTTGGGCCATTTTGAACGATGCCGTTTATTATCCAATAGAAGTTGTTCAGATTTTTTTACATGATGGCGTTGCAAGACGACAACACGATCTGTCAGCCGATACGGCTGTCATCGATCTAACCAACATCAGTTCACCCAAAGAAGTTGCAAGTATGCAAACCGAATCTGCAGCGTGCAAACTCGTCGGCTCCCGAGCGTTGCTCGCCTCCATGGCATTAAGCGTCGCCGTGCTGCCGTGTCTGGTCTACGCTCAGGATAAGGAGCCCGCCACGAAATCTTATCGTGACCGGGTCTGTGACTTTGTGATCCTTGCGGATGGTATTCGGCTGACGGGAATTGCCGTCAACGAATCACCGGCTCGCCTTATTCTTCGCAGCGAACGGCTGAAAGCAGACGCTCCGGATCTGTTTACCAGTGAGATCCAACCCGCCGTTGCTAATCAAATCGGCGAACAGAACCGGAAACTGATCAGCATGCTTCAGTTGCGAGCGGATCAACTCAAAATCGATGTCCCTGACGACGTGCAACAGATTGGATTGTTGGAAGAGGTCATCGAACGTCTCAATCCTGATGACAATCAAGTGCCTCCATGGATCATTGCAGAGATCGAGCCGAAGCGATTGAAGCGGCTGGAGACTCTTTCCCCGCGTCGCCGCGAGCTGGCCACGCTTGCACTACTCAACCAGATTGACGATTTCGAAGACCTGCACTGGAAAACAGTGACCACACGACTTCAGGCGATTCCTGCACCTCAGCTGAAACGGCCCTCTTCGCCGCAACAGTCGATGCTGCGAGAGGTCACGGCCGAACGAGTTTTTGCCGCCATCGACGTGCGTCTGAACAAGGCCACGCGCCTGATCCGAACGGGTGATGAATTCCTTCCAGAAGATACCAGGCCCGATTTTGCAGCTTTGCTGAGCACCCAGGCTGGCAACTCCTGGAATAACACACTTCAGGGGTTGCTCAATGAACCGGTTGGTGCTGCGGTGAATCCATCAACCGCCAGTGACCGGAGCAACGCCTCACTTCCGCAGGCCGCAATTCGATTTGTCGAACATAATGGCCATTCAACTGTCCTAGTTTCGTCATTCGAATTCGACATTGCGCACGGAGCCGCTTCCGTTACGCGGCAACTCTTCCGAAACTTGAAACACGGAGGATGGAATCTTGTCAGCTCAGCCACCGGTTCGTCCACAACCAGCGATGTGACTCAGGAAGAGGTCCGGAAGCTCGAAGATGATCCTCAAGTGAAGCAAATCAGCGGATTCCTGTCGCAAGTGAATCCCGACCGGAACGCCCTCAAGACTGCACTTCAAATGGGAGCTGTTGTGCAGTCAGCGTCGTCGAAGGCTGACGTGGCCTTTCAGACGAAACTTCAGGACATTCTCACCGCTCGTATGGCCGTCACCGAAACTCCGCCAACCGTCGTACTGCGAGTCACACCCGTCAAATCATGTCCAGCTTGTGATGACGACGATTAGGTGGCTTTGCACAAGCGGCACAGATGCCGTGAACTTCAAGGCGATGATCGCTCATCCTAAATCCGTGATCAGCAGCGACACGTTCCAGCACAGCCGAGATTTCATCATTGCGGAATTCGACCAGCTTATTGCATTTCTCACAGATGAAGTGATCGTGCTGCGGATAGCCGTAGTCGTGTTCGTAAACTTCGCGATCATTCGCCCTCGCAACCTTGCGAATAAGACCCGCCTCTTCCAGTGAACTGAGCGTTCGATAAATTGTTGCTCGACTCACACGGCCGCCATCGCGACAAGGTTGAGTCAATCTGGCGACGATCTGGTCCGAATCAAAATGTTCGTGATCCCTAAAGATCTCACGCACAATCGTTTCACGTTCCTGAGTCAATCGTTTGCCACGTGTTCCAAGGAACTCGCGAAATTTCTCCACGGGCGACACCGCGACTTCAGGGCGAGCAATTTCATTGAAAGCCAGGTCACTCACAACAACCCCTAATAGAACGCGCTGACGCATGAATCTTCGCCGACCTGACAGCGTCAAAATGTCCCAGTCGTTCCGCTGCGGCGTATTTTGTCCACGAAAACATCGAATGTCACGGAGTAGTGACTGCGTCCGTGAAAAACTCTCACGATTTGCGACTCAACAGCATTATTGCTCGTTCTCGGGTTTTTCCAGTCGCTCCAGCATTCGCTCGAGCGACTTTTCCAGAATCGCATCCGAATCGTAGTCGCCCTTTTGGATCGCTCGACGAATGGCCGCAAGTTTTTCGTCTTTGACCGTCATGAGTTCTGCTGCGGTCAGGCGAGTTTGATCGTACAGAGGACGCCCGGTCAATGGCAGTTCCTGAATGGTATCGACGCGGTCCGGTTCAACAACACTGCCTGAGACTGGCGAATTTGATGCTGTCTGGACTGTTTCGTTCATAGTGGAGTCCATCGTACGATCAGCCAACGACTTGGTCCAGTGGTGAATCAAAAACTGGCAAATTAGCTACCCGAAGTTTTCGAAACATGTTGCAGATGAGTCAAGTCCTGGATTAATTCGGTCCGCTCTGCTTAACGCCGAGTTGGAGGCACTTCCCCTGTCTTGTCCCCAGGAAATTCGGCACCTGCGACTGGGCGGTAAACGATTCAGGGCTGAATTTTTGCAGAATTCTGCACTCCGGCTTTGACCACGATGCGTTAAACTTTCACGGCTCGACGCCGCTGAACCAACCTGCGACATCAAACGGGATTTCCAGTCGTTCGGGCTCCTTTTCCAGAGCAGTATTGATCCGAGTTGACAGGTTTTTGTTTTCGGGGCCAACACGCCTTCGGATTAATTGTTCGAACCCGTCTCCGAATTCTTGAACGGGCTTCCCTTTCAGATGACTGATTCGTCGCAAACTGAAGTTTGTCAATCGGGCTTCCGCCAGAGTCACCTTCGGAAGAAATCGCAGGCGTGTACCCATGTCGTTCTGCAACAGCAGGACAATGCCGCGAATAAAATCGATCGATTCACGCGGAATTTCCTGTCGCGCAGTTCCAGCGGAGTTAGCAGTCGCTTCCGCCTGTCGCTCTTCAACAGCATCGAATGGCGGGATAATCAATGCTGGCGGTTGCAGTTCCTGAGCAGCAACACAGCTGCAGAAGCCTGCGAGCAAAGTTGACAGAATGATCAGCGTTTCACACCGCACCTGAGACTCCTTTCGTTCGGCATTCTACACGACGTGTTCGATCAGCCAAAGACTATCCTCCGCAGCGTGTCGTCTGGACGCCAATGGACAGGCAAAGAGGGCCATCCTGCACAATACTACTTCGAATACGGCCCTCTGCCGACCATCGGTCGATCCGCAAATCCTCGCCCCATGCACAGGCGAATCACATCTATGGCCTCTGCAATATCATCTGTCGTTGCATCCAGATGCGTCACCGCCCGCAAACGTTGCCCACCCATCGGACCAACCAGAACGCCCTGCTCTTTCAATGCTCCCGCCAATTGAATTGCCAGCCCGCGTCCTGCCTCAACTTCGAAGAACACGAGATTAGACTTCACGCGATTGGCTTCAATATGGATTCCATCAATCGCCGCCAGTCCCGACGCAAGTTGCATTGCATTGACATGATCGCACTTCAATCGTGTGATGTTATTCGCCAGCGCATACATCGCTGCTGCGGCGACAATCCCGGTCTGTCGCAGCGCACCGCCGAAGAGTCTGCGAATTCGCCTGGCACGAGCGATATCTTCCTTGTTACCGACAAGGATTGAGCCCATCGGACAGCCAAGTCCTTTCGAAAAGCAAATTGAAATCGTATCAAAGCATTTGCCTACGTCGGCGGCTGAGTAACCCCCGGAGACTATCGCATTGAACAATCTCGCCCCGTCCAAATGCCGCTTCAATCCGTTCGTCGTGGCCCAGTCCGATACACGGTGCAAATGTTCCAGCGAATAGACTTGACCTCCGCCAAGGTTGGTGGTGTTTTCCAGACACAGAAGACGCGTCCTTGCGAAGTGCTGATCGTTGACGCGGATCTTGCCTTCCAGAGAATCCACATCCAAAAATCCATCGGGCGCTTCGATCGTGCGAACCGTCACGCCACTCACCGCCGCCGGTGCGCCACCCTCGAAATTAGCGATGTGACCGGTTTCGTTAATTAGAAGCTCATCGCCAGGCAGACAATGGACACGAATTCCCATCTGATTACTCTGTGTTCCCGAACAGGCGAACACTGCCGCTTCGTGCCCGAACATGTCGGCGACGAACCGTTCCAGTCGATTGACGGTCGGATCTTCGCCCAACATATCATCACCCACTTCTGCCGTGATCATGGCCTGCAGCATCGCCGGTGAGGGACGAGTGACCGTATCGCTGCGAAGGTCGATAATTCTGGAGGAACCGGATTTCACGGGGGCGTCTTTCGAAGAACGGGAATGGACTGGAAAAACTCAGCAAAATTGCGCCGCGGACTGTACTTCGGTCCGCTGGAGGCTTCAATCAGGCAGCAGTGGGATATTAACCCGTCCATGATCAATCTCATAACAGCAAAATTTCAGCACATGAACTTACGACCGGCCATTACAACCATCGACTGCCGTCAGGGCGACGCTAAAGAAGTATTTCGCCAACTCCGCGAACGACTCAGCCCGCGCGGCGATGTTGTTTCGGAAGCCGGACGTCAGGGAACGATCGCACTCTTCGGCGAACCACTCAGCCCCCGCGAAGTTGTGCGTCGGATCTGCGACGACGTGCGCAGCCGGGGCCTTGACGCTGTCTTGTACTACACGTCAAAACTGGATCGACGTGATCTGACGCCGGAAACGATTCGTGTCACTCCGGAAGAGCTGAAGTCGGCGGCACGACAGGCGTCTCCCGAATTTCTCGCCACGATTCGTCAAATCCGCGACAACGTTGCGGAGTTTCAGCGGGCCGTTCTCCCGCACGATGCGCGAGTCGTGCGAGCAGTCGGAAATGGAACTGTCGAACTGCGACAGCGACACTTGCCGATGAAACGCATCGGCATCTGCGTGCCTGGTGGTGCTGCTGCTTATCCATCGACTGTGCTGATGACGGCTGTCCCGGCGATGACCGCCGGCGTTCGCGAAATCGCGATCGTAGTTCCACCAACAGCCTTTGGCGGTTACAACGTCGATATGCTGGCGACCTGCCATGAAATTGGTGTGACGGAAGTCTACCGCGTCGGCGGGGCGCAGGGCGTAGCGGCGCTGGCCTATGGCGTTGAAGGCGTCCCGCGCGTCGATAAGATTGTCGGGCCGGGCAACCTGTTCGTGGCGCTTGCCAAGCAGCATGTATTCGGCGATGTCGATATCGACAGTATTGCCGGTCCCAGCGAAGTGATCGTCCTTGCCGATAAGACCGCTCGACCGGAATTTGTGGCTGCAGATCTGATCTCACAGGCTGAACACAGTCCGGGCTCCGGCGTCCTCATCACATGGCATGAGCCATTGATCGCAGCCGTACAGCAGGCATTGGAGAAACAACTGGCACGGTTGTCGCGAGGGGATCTGGCACGGCAATCGCTGGCCGACTACGGGGCTCTGATTCTTGCCCGCAGCGAAGCAGAAGCCGCAGAATTGACGGACTTGCTGGCTCCGGAGCATCTCCACATTTCGATGGACGATCCGGAAGTCATGCTGAATCAGATTCAAAATGCAGGAGCCATCTTTCTTGGTCATTACACCCCGGTTGCTCTGGGTGATTACATTGCGGGCCCGTCACATGTGTTGCCCACGGGCGGCACAGCACGCTTCGCCAACGGCCTTGCTGCAACTGACTTCCTGAAACGCAGCTCGGTAATCCGGTACGACGCCGCCGCCTTGAGTGCCGATGCTGATCGAGTGCGTCTGATGGCCGAAAAAGAAGGCCTCACCGCTCACAGTGCGAGCGTGGATGTTCGGTTACGGTAGAAACAGCGGAAGAGTTGCGATTCCTGTACCTTGGACATTCATGTCCGAGACCTCGCCAATAATCATCCCGTACGGAAAAGGACTCCTGCGGCACAAGAACCTACGCTACGAAAGCGTTTCATGGCCATGCGACGGACGAGAATGGTCATCTCGGATAAGTGCTTTTCGCCTGTGTTTGTCGCGATTTCGAACATTTTTCGATACGCTTCACGTTCATTCCTCGCATCCTCCACTTGCTGATTCACAACCGCGACATCGCAATATGATAAAATCCGCCATTACTGTCAGCATCGTCGAACAGGCTTGCAAGGGGCCGTTCGTGTTTCATGACGATGTCGCCGATGCCTGCCGTATCGCGTCAGAACTTGGATTCGATGCAATTGAATTGTTTGCTCCGTCGGCCGATGCGATCCGATCTCTGCCGTTGGACGACCTGCTGAAACGACATCACCTGAAACTCGCCGCCGTCGGGACAGGCGCTGGCATGGTGGTTCATAAGTTACATCTCTGCGATTCGGATGCGACACGCCGTCAAAAAGCCGAGCAGTTCATTCGAGAAATCATGAGCGCCGGTGCCGAACATTCAGCCCCTGCCATCATTGGTTCGATGCAGGGAAAATGGGACGACGTCGTCGATCAGCCCACCGCACAAGAATATTTGCAGGATGCTCTGCAGCGTCTGGGCGAACACGCGGCATCGCTTGGGACGAAGTTGATCTTCGAACCGCTCAATCGCTACGAAACCAATATAGCGAATACGATGCAGCAGGGTGTCGAGCTTTTGAGACCGCTGGCCACAAAGTCTGTCAGACTGCTGGCGGACCTGTTTCACATGAACATCGAAGAAGTATCAGTCGCCGATGCGTTGCAATTCGCTGGAGAGCATATTGGTCATGTTCATTTCGTGGATTCCAACCGGCAGGCTGCTGGCCGAGGCCACATGGACTTCGCGCGAATTGCCTCTGCCCTCGCGTCAATCGGCTACGATGGTTACGCTTCCGCCGAAGCATTCCCGATTCCTGATTCACTGACGACAGCGCGCCAGACAATCGAAACTTTTCGCCGCTGCTTCCGGTCATAGCTCATGTAGCTTGACTCTCCGAGTCGAGTATTTTTCTCCCTCGTTTGGACTCTTCATTTATGCTGCGTTCCGAATTGATTCATCCAAAGATTTCCGAAGTTCTGGCGCGAGCGGGACACAGTTCTAAAGTGCTGATTGCGGACGGCAACTATCCCGCGGCGTCGGCGATTGGGCCCCGGGCAGAACTGGTCAGCCTGAATCTGGCTCCAGGACTGGTGTCTGTGTCGCAGGTGTTGAAGGTACTGCTGGCTGCCATTCCGATCGAAGCCGTCAACACGATGGGCATGCCGGACGATGATCCATACCGCCTGCCCCATGATCCGCCGGTCTGGAATGAGTATCGGAGTATCCTGTCGAATGCCGGAATCGCGATTGAATTGCAGCCGATCTCCCGCTGGGAGTTTTATGATGCCGTTGATTCACGCGACCATGTGCTCACGATTCAGACCGGTGATCAGTCGCTGTGGGCGAATCTGTTGTTGACCGTAGGAGTTCGCAAAGCAGGCGAATGACATGATCATCGGGATCGGCACGGACATTGTGGAAATCGCACGCATTCGGGAAATGATGGAACGCCACGGCGATCATTTTCTGAATCGGTGTTTTACGCCCAGTGAGATTGAATACGCCAAACGGCATCGTGACTCGGCCGTTCGTTTTTCCGGTCGCTGGGCCGCCAAGGAAGCCGTTGTCAAAGTCCTTGGGACCGGCTTCGTGCAGGGCATCACGTTTCACGATGTTGAAGTGATTTCACTGCATACCGGTCAGCCGACAGTGCAGCTGTCCGGGGAGGCCCTCCAGATCAGCCAGCAGTTGAAGATTGTTGAAATTAAACTCACGATCTCACATGCTCGCGAATATGCGACCGCGACCGCGATCGGGATTTCCGAGTAAGATTCAGGACAGGTCGGATTAGTCGCAGACGACATATCTCGCGCCGATGGCTTGCAACGATCGCGTTTGGAAACTACATCTCCTTGCGTAACGGACTCAGCCGCATCTGGACCGCCTGTATGACCGATTCGTTTGATCCATATACCTCTCCCCCGCAGTACGGCCAGCAGTCGGACGGACAAATGAATCCGGGGCCACAGCGTGATGTTCCGAATCACCTCGTCAAGGCGATTCTGGCCACCTGTTTTTGTTGCCTGCCTTTGGGGATTGTGGCCATCGTATTCGCGGCTCAAGTGAACGGAAAGCTGGACATCGGCGATTACGCCGGAGCAACCATCGCGTCGGAACAGGCGAACATGTATGGCAACATCAGCATCGGACTTGGCTTCTGCCGATCATTGGCATGCTGGTGATACTGGCGATCGGGCTTTTAGCGGGAGGCATGCAGCAATGACACGAAAACTGAATGAAATCCTGTTGAGTCACGAAGTTGATTGATCCCGAGATTATTTGATCCGTTCAGGTGAAACGAACACGTAGGTTCGCTTCAAAATTAGTCGCTGATTTCTCAGTCCGCACGAATTTTCGAAAGGTCCATTTCATGTCAGGTCAGACGCCGTTCAATCCATATTCAGAACCTGCTCCGGGACAAATGGGTCAGGGAGGACCACGGCCCAACATTCCGAATCATTTGGTGAAGGCGATCATTTCGAGGATCTGCTGCTGTATTCCATTTGGAATTGTCGCCATCGTGTTTGCCGCCCAGGTCAACGGCAAACTGGATTCCGGGGACTTTGCCGGTGCCCAGAAGGCCTCAGAACAAGCCAATAAGTGGGGCAACATCGCGATTGGCGTTGGCATTGTTGTCAACATTCTTGTCGTCGTCGGCCAAGTTCTTCTCGGGGTGGCGGCTCAGCAGGGCCAGCCTGGATTCTGATGTGTTCATGGAACGCGGAACTGATGCAGACACAACGACTCCTGCGGCGATGCGGCTTTCTGGGTGCCGTCGCAGGGATCGTTTGCCTGGGATACGTCCTGTTTCAGGAGAATCCGTCAGGAGAATGGCAGGCGTTTTTTCCCAAATGCATGTTCTTTTGGGCGACCGGCCTGCACTGCCCGGGTTGCGGTTGCCAGCGAGCAATTCATCAACTGTTCAACGGACGAATCCTGCTCGCGCTGCAATACAACGCGATGGTCATCATCGCCCTGCCCTGGTTGACATGGGAAGCCGCGCGAGCGTCGCTGCTGTTTCTTGAACTGCCGTTGCCACGATTCATGGCAATTCGATGGCGGCTGAGCGGCAGGCAGGCCATGTCGATCGCCATCGCGGTGATGGCCTTCTGGATTCTGCGAAATATCCCCTGCCGTCCGTTTGAATGGCTGGCACCGCCTCAAAGCTTGCCTGAGCCAAATGACACGCATTCACAGCCTGCGATTCCTGCAGCGTGGACATTCATGTCCGAGACACTGCCATTTGACGCATTATTGCCAACGGACTCTGATGCACAACAATCTTCGCTTCGATCGCGATTCATGGCTAATTGACCGACATGAATGTCTACTCCTGCCGCAGCAGCGAAAAGCCGCGGATGACGTAAATCAATCCGCTCCAGACTGTCACGCAGACGGCAATCCACAACATCAAATCGCGAACGCCGGGCAGCCATGGCCAGTTCAGCGATTCGGAGAGTGACAGCAAACTAACGGTGACTGCCACACATTGCAGCGTCATCTTCAGCTTGCCAGCCATGTTGGCGGAGAAGTCCTTGCCTTCCTTTTCGAGGATGCCGCGCAGACTGGAAACGAACATCTCGCGACCTATGATGATGATTACCATCCAAGCATTCACTCCGGAATCAGCTTCCCCTTGCTTTTCGAGCAGGAACACGAACGATCCGCAGACAATGACTTTGTCTACAAAAGGGTCCAGAATTCTCCCTAGGACCGTGATCTGCTTGTAGCGCCGAGCCAGATATCCATCGAGCGCATCGGTGGAGGCAGCGAAGACAAACAATGCGGCGGCGGAGATCCACCAGCCGCCGGCTGAGATCATCGAGAACAACAAGAGGGAAAGGAGAAGCCGTGTCCCTGTGACCAAGTTGGGCATGTTCAGCGACTCACGCCCCAACACGGCCTTGCGTCTTGCTGCAACTGCAGGTGATGGGTTTGGAATATCTGCGTTTGACATAGCCGGTTGCTGGCGTCCCGTGCGGACTGAGCCACTTTATGGTGTGGGATGAATGAGTTTATTCAGCAGACGACTCGTCCGTCTCTTCAGCAACGACATCAGCAACCATGCCGACCAGATCATAATCCTCTCGCTCCATGATTTCGACCGGCACCATATCGCCCGGCCGCAGATCGACGCCACGTACAATTACGTTCGCATCAATCTCAGGGGCATCTGCGTAGCATCGTCCCACGTAAACGCCATCTCCGATCTCCTCATCGATCAGCACATCCAGTTCATAACCAATCATCTTATCCGCGTGCTCAAACGCAATGTCCTGCTGCAAAGCCATCAGTTCGTCGCGGCGAGCTTCCTTCACGTCTTCCGGCAGATGACCTTCCAGCCTTACAGCGGGGGTACCTGGCTCAAGTGAATATGTGAACACTCCCATACGTTCGAATCGAGTCTCTTCGACGAACTGCCGCAGTTCTTCAAACTGCTGATCTGTTTCACCTGGAAATCCAGTAATGAACGTCGTTCGCAGAACGACATTTGGAATTCGTTCCCGCAGTTTGCCGACAAGTTCCCTCGTCTGATCGGCGTTAACTCGCCGCTGCATTCGTTTGAGCACTGCAGAACTGATGTGCTGCAATGGCATATCAAGATACGGCAAAATATTACTGGAATCCGCAATGACGTCGATCAGCTCATCCGAGAAATTGATCGGGTACAGATACATAAGGCGAATCCAGTCGATGCCATCAACTTTCTGTAGCTGACGCAGAAGTTCTGCCAGCCGCACTTCACCATACAGGTCCATGCCGTAGTACGTTGTATCCTGAGCCACAATGATCAGTTCACGCATGCCGTCATCGACTAATTCACGAGCTTCTTCAAGCACCATCTCAATTGGCTTTGTGACATGCTTGCCACGCATCGACGGAATCGAGCAGAACGTGCAGGTTCGATCACAGCCTTCTGAAATCTTCAGATACGCATAATGCGCGGGCGTGATCCGCAGGCGCGACTGATCGTTCATCGCCTTGATTGGTGCGGGACGAAAGAGTTCCCGTTGCTCCCGGTTTCCGCCAACAAGCCGATCGGCAACTTTGGTGATTTCATCACGTCCAAAAACACCGACCACGTGATCGATATCCGGCATTTCCTTCAGCAGGCCACCGTCCGCTTCCAGACGCTGTGGCAGACAACCGGCTACAATGACGCCTTTTGTTTTGCCTTCTTTCTTGAGCTCGAGCATCTCCTGAATGACGGATCGTGATTCCTGCCGCGAACTTTCGATAAAGCCGCAGGTATTGACGATGACGAAGTCCGCGCCATCCGGATTGGAGACCAGCGAATAGCCGTCGAGTGACAGCGATCCCAGCATTTTTTCGCTATCAACAAGATTCTTCGGGCAACCAAGGCTGACAAAGGCATAGGTACCTTTAGACTGGCCCGGTTCGTTAGAATTGCCTTGAGGCAGTGGGCGTGATTCGGGCAGGTCAATAATCGGGAGTGATGTCATTGATCGGTTACTTCTGAACGGAACGGAGTTTGCGTGGAGCACAGGCTTTCGCCTGCCCACAGTGGCAGCCTGAAGGCTGTACACCAAAGCATTGACGAGCACAGTTTACCGGCAAAGCACAAAAGGGCCACAACCGGAATTCCGGATTCCTTCGGTTGGAGCGATTTCTGCAGCGTGACTCTCCGAGTCGAATGAGATTTCTGTCCGTTAGACATTCATGTCCGAGTCTTCGCCAGCAAACACCCCAATGGCAAAAGCTTGCTCAGACGCAGGGATTTTCGCTTCGACAGCGTTTGGGGCCATCTGACGGTCATGAATGTACATTCTTATGGGATGCCTGCCCCACATTACTTTGCCTGCTTTGCCAATTCTTTCGCCGATTCGATCAGCCTGTTTTGACGAATTGCCAGATCGTGCAGTTGTTTTCGCAATGCCGGCAGGTCATCCGTTGTCGCCGACGGCAGCAGCCCATCGACCTGTTTTGTACGACGATTCACCTGCAATTGCAGTGATCGAAGCACACGAATCTCGGCCATCAGTTCCACCAGGCCCGGTTTCTCCTGACTCGGATCGCTTTGTTGCTGTTGTTGTTTCGGCTGCTCCTTCATCTGCTGCATCTCTTTTTGAGTCGTCTCAATGAGCTGCTTCAGAGATTCCAGGATGTCTTCCTGAACCGACTGAGTCAGTTCACCGACTTTGTATTCCTGCATCCAGCCACTCACGGAATTCATATCCGCTTCGATATCTTCAACCGCAATCACGATGGCGACGGATGTCCCGTCTTCCCGCAACAGATTGACGGTTTGAGCACACCCCTGAGTCAATTCCGACTGCTGCTGAGACAGCTCGCGACAACGACCGTAGTTCAAATCCAGCCAATCCTTCTGTGGCATCGCAGCGACACCAACCGTGCCTTCATGGATCGCAGTTTCCACCTGCAGCATGCGCTGGAATCGTGCCTCCAGTGACGCCAGCATCATTTCCTTTTCTTCTTCACGCAACTGACGCAGCATCGCTTCCAGTTTTTCCGCCGCTTCATGCAGTTCTTCGATCGCGTTGTCTTCATTCTTCAGAGCTTCTTCGCGATTCTGCTCCTTCAATTCCTCGAGCGCGCGTTCCATTTCTGCCTGGGCTTTTTCGAGTTGCTCGCGACCGGGAGTCTGCTTGTTCTTGTCTGCTTTTTGCTGGTCCGATTGTCTGCCGCCGGATTCCTGATCGCGGGGTTTTCCATCACCCTCTGATTTCTCGTCAGACCGCGACGGCTTGCCATTTTCAGAGGATTCTTTCGATGATTTGCTCGATTGCTTAGGGTCGCCCTGCCCCGAGTCATTCTTTGGGGAATCGCCATCCTTCGGATCTTGCGACTCGTCTTTTGAATCGCCGTCCTGAGGATTGCCTTCCGTCGGGTTATCGGCGTCGGATTCCTTGCCATCCTTCGAGCCGACGTCAGAATCTTTGCCGTCCTTTGTTTCCTGATCATCATGCTCGCGCATGGATTTGAGCAACTTCTCGGTTTCGCTGACGGCTTTCTGCTGTCCCGGGGCGGCATTGGATGGTGCCGGGGAATTCTGAGTCGCCGCGCGGGCGGATCGTTGTTCGGCCAGCACGCCGCGAACATCTTTTAGCATCCCGTTCAGACGATCACGCTCCCGTTCAACTGCACTTCGCCGATCTTCGCTCTGCAGCAGCGTCAGCAATGCCTGGAGATTTTCAATCACGTCGGCCTGCTTCTCCGAGGCGTTCCCGATTTCACCGGATTCAATCAACGCAACGACGTTTTCGATCTCTTCTTTAATGCGCCCTTCGCGCCCCTTACCGATCGCTCGACGCAATAAGTCTGCTCGTTCAGGATCCTGACGCCCCAGAATGTCGGCCATCTGCGTCAACATGCGTTCGAACCGAGCATACCGCCCGCTCACCGCCAGTTGATCATCGCGCAGCGATTTTGGCGTGACGTTTTCCTCGGTAACGGCCGGCGGCGACGCAGGTGCCACCGTGATTGGCGTCGCGTCCTGAGCCACATTCGTTCGAAGCAGAACAAACATTACAAAGAATGTGCAGGCAAATCCTATCGGTCGCATTGTATCAGCATTCCAAATGTGAAATTTTGGCCAACGGACTAACGTTTGACCCAAGCCAACGCAAACATCCCATATCATACGCCCCAAAAAAATCAAAGCCCCTTCAGCTTTTCCAGCAACTCTCGCTTCTGGAGATCCTTCATCTTTTGCATCAACTCTTCAAGTTTATCCCCAATGGCCTTTCCTTCCTTCAGCAATTCGTGAAATTCAGCCATATCCCGGACACTCTCCAGAATTAGCTTCAACGACGCAATCACATCCGAAACCTTCTCGCTGGAATGGTTTACAAGCGTTTCCGACGGCAGTGAATCTATCGCCGCAAGACGAAATGCACTCGCCGCCCGATCCGCTGCCGGCATCATTTCTCCGGATACGTTCTGCAACGGACGCACGATCATCGCTCGCATATCTTTCGCCTGCTGTTGCGGTGGAATGGCATTATTCTCCAACTGTTGCACGATTTCCTCAAAAGCTTCCATGATGGAATTGAGTTCATTTGTCTGCCGACGGAGGTTGTTTCCGCATCGCGTCGCAGACGTATTTAGGCTGGTACGGTCTTCCAAACTTGCCGATGTGCCTCCAGCATCCACACGTCGCGCGACGTCGGAATGAAACTGCAAATCGTCCCGCACTTCTTCAAGCTGTGCGATGACTTCTTCAAATCGATTTCGCAGGGCAATCTCTCGTGTGTACAGCAGCGACAGTAGTTCCTCGTTGCTCACAATGCGAAACAGCAACGGATCACTGCGCGTCACCGCAGAATTCGGCATTCGATTGTCATCCGCTGCAACGACCGATAACGTCAGCGTCTGGCCTTCAGATAATTCAAGCGGCTGCAAGTCGAAGATTTCGAACGGCTCATCATCACTTCGCTGCAGGTCGAAGTCCGTCGCATTCGTGGCTGGCACGCGCCGAAACGGCCTTGGTCGCCACGTGGATTCGTCATCCACCAGAAACTCAAATCCTGCGGACTTCAGTCCATACTCATCACGGATGCGACCTGCCACAGGAATGCGTGCCAGTCGAGTCACCGCGTTACCAACACCCTTCATCTGAGTGACCACAATCGGTGGAGCATCCTGGATTCCCTGCACACGCAAAGTTTCCGGACTCGACGAAATTACATCGTCATCGTCGTGCAGAAAGAATCGCAAACTTGCGCTGGCAGGAATCAGCAGGATGGAGCTGGCAGGATCGATAGTCGTCGCGTTAACAGGATCTGAAGTGGCATCTGACGTCGTTGACATGGCTGGGACAATCATCATGCGGGCCGTGATCGTGCGTCCGTCGCCGGAAATCAAAGGCTCATTTCTGGAATTCGCTGCCGCGAGTTCATCCCGCAAAATTAATCGCGAGGAGTCACGATCGCCCGATAATTCAAACTGATCCGAAACAATCCGTACTGCCTGAAGTGACTTGCTGCTGGTCGCAACCAGTTCAAACGACGTACCGATTGGCAACGGCACTTCGCTGCCGGTGATGGTCAGAGTTCGTTCACGCAGCTGATTCCAGCCCGTGTATTCCGGGTAGGTGCAAAACAACTGGATCTGATCAATCCCCGGCGGGTTCACGACATCGATTCTGTAGGGGACTCGCGTACGATAATCCCCAGCCAGCAATTCAATCTCGACAGGTTCCTGCAACTGCGTCACTACGAATCGAAACGTCCATTCGGAAGATGCCGACACATAGGTGCGACTCCGTGATCCATCGACACGAATCACATCGACTCGCACACGATCCGGAATAACCCAATTCTGCCCTTCGTGCGGTCCGCCATCCGGAACCGTCATTTCCAGTTCCAGATCCGCCCCGCGCGGATGTCGATAAGTCAACCGTTCATCGATGGTCTGAAATGCAATTCGTCGATCGCCCGGCTGGGACACCGCGTGCAGCACAAGTTCCGTAGATCGCTGGCGATAGATTTCGTCGCAACGAACAAACGCACTCCACCAGCGTGTCAGACTCTGCGGACTGACAATACCGAAGAACGCCACTGACAACATTAAGCCACCAGACATCAATCCGAGTCGTTTCAGGCTGGAAGTATCAAAGACATCCTCCGCTGCCACTTTGCCGGCAAGGGCATCAGCTTCCCGTAGCGAGCGTTCGAGCATTGGTTTTACCAGCGGGCCTTCGTCCGGAATCCACCGCGACGTTTCTACAGACGTAATCAACCGATCCTGAAACTGCGGGAATCGCCGTTCAACAAGCAACGCAATGTCTGAGTCGCGCAGACGTCTGACCATTGGGTAAATGACACGGGTCACGAGCAACAACAACCCGCATGGCAACAATACCGCCAGCAGAATCGCACGCAACCCCACAGGCAGTTCCAGCTTCTGCAATTGAAACCAACCGGCATCCAGAGTAGTCGTAGTCCAAAAGACAACCGCCGCACAGCAGACAACAAACAACAACCCAGAAACCATCGCATCCCGTCGCAGTCGCAACCGGACTCGACGCAGCAATCCTCGTATGGAAGTTGGTAAAGCGATGTGGGTAGCAGAGTTCGATGACGGCATGAGAAAACGCAGCGGGGGAATCGATTAATCGGAAAGCAGTCGCCTTTATACGAGTCATAGCGACCGCAGGGAAGTATAAGGCAGCGGCGGGAATACAGTCTACCCACACCAACCCGATGCGCCAGCGAGGATATAAGTCTGCCGTGCCTCTCAGGCGCTTCAGGTTGTATGATATTGGGCTACTGCGGCCGAAGCGCCTCTGATTCAACGCCCCGCGCAGCTTGTAGGGGAGATTTGACACCGATAGAATCGAGAAAGCGTGCTGGTCTCGTCGCCGTGACACAGCGGATGCAAACACACATGAAAAAGAAGGTTCCCATGATGATACAACGAACGCTGTACTTTGCCTGGCTTGCTGGATTCAGCTGTGTGTTTCTTATGGGATGTACGGGGGAGAGTATTTCGACAGGCACGGGAGGTCCGAACGCCCGTTCCGGAGCAGGAGGCGGTGTAGATTCTGCGGCGCGAGGTACGCGGCGGATTATTCTCCTGAACAATACGGACTCACCATTCTGGGACGCCGCCCGCGCGGGGATCGACAAAGTTGCCGAAGATTTGAAGCTAAAAGAGGCGGGCTTCGCAGCCAGCATGGACACGAACAACGGGACTGACGAAGGACAAATAGAAAAACTGCGGCAGTATGGAACTCAGGATGACGTTGCGGCTGTGATTATCTCGCCGACTTCGGCAACAAATCCAGCGGTCGTTGACGAGCTGAAAAAGCTGAAAGACAAAGGCGTAATTGTTGGAACATTTGACAGCGATCTTGACGAAAAGTTTCAAAGCGTTCGCGAGTTCTACGTCGGCACCGACAATATCCAAGGTGGTAAAGTTCTCGGGACCGCCGCAAAGAATCTGCGACCTGGCGGCGGTGAGTACGTGCAATTCGTGGGCCTCGACAGTCAGCAGAATGCATACCAGCGCATGGATGGATTCACCAGTGCGGTCGGTGGCAAGTTTGTTCAGAAAGGGCGTCGCATCGACGACACCGACCGCAGCCGTGCGCGAGACAACGTGCGGGATTCGATCGACCAGAACCCGAACCTCAATGTGCTCGTCGGAATTTGGTCCTACAACGCTCCCGCAATCGTTGACATTGTCAAAGAGAAAAACGTCCGCGAAAGATTTACAATCGTGACGTTCGACGCCGAACAACTTGCGATCGAACAAATGGGCGCAGGCATGATCGATGCGATGGTCGTGCAAAATCCGTTCGGTATGGGTTATGACTCGGTCAAGTACGCCTTCGCGAAACTTCAGGGTGATGAAGCCACGATGACTGAGTTGTTTCCGAGCATGAAAGAACCCGGTGGCAATATCCGCGATACTGGATTGAAAGTGGTCGTGCCGGATTCCGGGACGCCGCTGACTCAGGAGATGTTCAAAGACTTCGGTCCCGGCGTAAAATTCATGACGCTGACGGAATTCCGTGCATGGCTGGCGGAGTATAAGCTGACGAGTTCGTAGTTCGACAGGTCCAGATGCCGGTCCGGCACGTACCCGCCACTCTAATAAGCATCAACAGTCGGTTAACGGCATGAGTTCCAACGCACCCGGTTTTGTTCGCAGATTGTGGTCGTCAGTTGAGTTCAAACTGATTCTGGCCTGGCTGGCAGTTGTCGTCGCCACTGTGGTGCTCGACCCCGGCCACACCTATTGGAACAATCCCGGCAGTTCATCCGAACTGATCATTCGCAACACCGTGCTGCTTGGCTTCTTCGCGCTGGGAAGCGCGGTGATTATTATTTCCGGCGGCATTGATTTGTCGAGCGGTTCTGTGATTGCGATGAGTGCCACGGTCTTTGGCAGTTTGCTGATTGTGCTTGACCCGGAAGGTTTTCGCGAGGGTCATCTGGCGACATCGGCAGTGATCATCGCCACGTTTGGTACTCTGCTGGCCGGTGCGATGGTTGGGACTTTACATGCATGGCTGATCACATGCGTCGGACTGCCGCCGTTTATTGCGACACTTGCAACACTCGTTGGACTTCGCAGCTTCAGTCGCGGACTAACGCAGGCGGTGACGAACAACAAGTCGCAGATCGACTTTCCTGACCTCGCGCTGAGAGACACTTTAAAAGACGTGACGAGCGTGTCAATGGTGTTCATCGTGCTGGCAATGGCGGTATGGTTTCTAATGAGTCGCACGGTGATCGGTCGGCATCTGCACGCGATGGGTGGTAACGAACAGGCCGCAAAGCTGAGTGGGATTCGAACCGATCGACTGAAATGGCTGGCGTATGTTCTGGGCTCCGTCGTTGCATCTATGGTCGGCATCGTTTACTTCGCAGATACCGGTTCAGCTAAGCCGGATATTCTTGCGCGAGGCTATGAACTCAATGCCATCGCGGCCTCCGTGATCGGTGGTTGTTCGCTGCAGGGAGGCGTAGGAACAATCTTCGGTACTGTTCTCGGATGTCTTTTTCTCCGGACGGTGATCGATTCGGTGAATAAAATCGTTGGCACGGGTGCGGACGTTTACGAAGGCATGATCGTTGGCATCGTTGTGGTGATGGCTGTGACCTTCAGCCAGCGCGGAGTCAATTCGCTCCGACGTCCTTTCTTCGGAACGTTGATCGGATGGGCGGCGATTCCGGTCCTGAGTCTGCTCGCGGGCCTTTCGTTTATGCTGTTCTTCCGTGACAAACCGTGGTTCGGTTCCATGCACGCGGCTGTTTTTGGAGTCCTCGTCGCAGGCATATTATTCGTTCGCGGCATTATTGAAGTCAGACAAAAATCAGCGGCGCGGCGCTAGCCGCCGGTGCCTCAATGGGAGCAGGCATACTCCGTGTGCCGTCCGCACTCTTTTCCGCCCTCTCACAATTGACAGTGGTCACCATTTGAACTTTTTTTTATAAGCACAAGGACATGAACCCCATCATTTCAATTCGCAACGTGGGCAAACAGTTCGGTGCTGTCCGCGCACTGGACAATGTCAGCTTCGACGTCACGCCGGGCGAACTGCATGCCGTGATGGGCGAAAACGGAGCGGGCAAGAGCACGCTCATGAAGATCCTGTCCGGCGTGATCAGTAACTTTGAAGGTGAGTTGTGGCTGCGGAATAAGACCGTTCAATTTTCGAACACGCGCGATGCGGAAAATGCCGGTGTCAGCATTATTCACCAGGAACTGAATCTCGTCGAACAATTGTCGGTTGCTGCCAACATTTTTCTGGGTCGCGAATCACGATCTTGGCTCGGCATTCTGAATCAGCGGGAAATGGATGACCGCGCTGCCGCCCTGCTCGCTCAACTGGACACGAACATTTCTCCGCGCGCCCACGTGAGTACTCTCCGCGTTGGCGATCAGCAACTGGTTGAAATCGCGAAGGCCCTGTCGCTGCAGTCCGATATACTCATCATGGATGAACCGACCAGCGCGCTGACAGAATCCGAAGTGGCCCGACTGTATCGAGTGATCGACAGGCTTCGCACGCACGGCGTGACGATTCTTTATATCTCGCACAAAATGGACGAAGTGTTTCGGTTGGCGGATCGCATCACTGTTCTCCGCGACGGCCAGTTTGTGCAGACAGTGGATCGTGCCGACACCACGCCACGCGCGATTGCGCACTTAATGGTCGGACGGGACATTGAGCCGCGGAAAAAAAATGTGACCGAGCGAGACGCTGCCGTCGTGCTCGAAACGAAGAATCTGTCACTTCCCTGGCCCGGGCATTCTCGCGGCTGGCGACTGCAGGACGTGAGTCTAAAACTGCATCGAGGCGAAATTCTGGGCATCGCCGGTCTGATGGGCGCAGGCCGAACCGAATTGCTGGAGTGTCTGTTTGGAGCCAGTGAATTTCCGCCTCAGGGTTCAATCCTGATCGAAGGCAAATCGCGTCGCTTTAGTCATCCGTCTCAGGCAATGCAGGCTGGAATCGCAATGGTGACAGAAGATCGCAAACGACTTGGCCTGTTTGCTCATATGACCGTTCGCGAAAACATCACGGTGTGTGCGTTGAGCGACGTATCGACTGCCGGAGTCATCGCGCGCGGCCGGGAGACGACTGCGGTGATGAGTCAGATTCAGGCACTGTCTGTCAAAACCGATGGGCCTGAAGCCATGATCACGACGTTGAGCGGTGGCAATCAACAGAAGTGTGTCATCGGTCGCTGCATGTTAACGCATCCGAAAGTCCTGCTGCTCGACGACCCAACCCGCGGCGTGGATATCGGCGCAAAGGCGGAACTGTATCTGTTGATGGAACAGCTGGCCTCAGAAGGTATGGCGATTATTGTGACGTCAAGTGAACTGCCGGAGCTGCTGACCGTCAGTGACCGGATTTTGGTCCTCAGCGAAGGCCTGTTGACCGGCGAATTCAGCCGATCGGAAGCCACAGAACAATGCATCATGGAAGCTGCCACAAAAGCTCAGTTGTGACTCCCCCTATAGGATGGACATTCTTGTCTGCCCACTGCACTCATCCCACAAATCAATGTGGATTTTCCGGATTAGATGTGGAATTTCAGGAGGACAGTCGCCATTGTGGCACTTGCGAGGCGCAGTTATAGTTTGGGTCTCACTGGTTCCCGTCGCGGACTGATTGAAAGTGGTAGGCATATTCCATGTGCCACAGCCTGCAAAACATCTCCCTTATTAAATACTTCGGCGGACGGCACACTGAGTGTGTCTGCTACTGAATTCTTCCTTGCCGAATTTTTCTCCATGTCGTACAGCCAACTCTTCGAACACGATCAGCAGTTCATGCGTCTGGTCCGTCGCGAAACGGACGTTGATCTTGTCACAGCCGCGCTTGAAATCGCCCGAGACGGACAAACAGACCTGACATTTGAACCCACGCGACTCCGTCTGCAGCGTTCTGTCGCGCGGCTGACTCATCCGGTCACGCAGGCCGGTTCCGACGTGGAAGAATTAAAACTGCTCGTCCGACACATGACGGAAGAATTGAATCTTCGTGGCGATGAAGATT
This sequence comes from Planctomycetaceae bacterium, assembly GCA_947476295.1. GTDB lineage: Bacteria > Planctomycetota > Planctomycetia > Planctomycetales > Planctomycetaceae > SXXK01. The sequence goes on from CANJQC010000045.1 coordinate 26,040, forward strand.
GTTTTTCTGACCCCGACGCCAGCTACCTCAATCGAGTGCTGGAAACCGGCCGCGGCATTCCTATTTCTTTGTCGCTCGTCTATCTGAACGTGGCCAACGAATTGGGAATTCCACTCGAACCCATTGCCGCTCCTTCGCATTTTCTGACGCGGCTACAGACGGATACTGGAAATTTGTATGTCGATGCGTTCGACAGTGGTCGCATCATGGACGAGGCGGAATGTCTTGAATGGCTGCACGGAATCACGGAGCTGCCCATCGCTGAGATTCGTCGATCCTTCAAGCCGGTGGATGAGCGAACAATTATGATTCGCATGTTGAATAACCTCAAAGGTTTGTTCGGCAATCGCGAAATGTGGGTCTCCGCATGGCGCGTTCAGTGCCGCCTGTCGATGCTGGTTCCCGGATCCTATCGCGAGCGCCGCGACCATGCCATTTTGACTCTGCGCGCCGGTCGCCCCGGCGAAGCCATGGACCTGCTGCAAAATTGCCTGAACGTCTGCCCTGTTGACGAACGCCCCGTCCTCAATCAGCATCTGATACAGGCCAGACGTGAAGCACCGAACTGCAATTGATTCCGGGTTGCGGTGCGCAGCACTTTGGACGCCATCTTCCAGAAATACGATTGTCGTCATCACTCCACTTTTCAGGTCGTCAACTTTGGCTGCCTTCCAACGATCGATAAATCGCCAGCGTCTACGGAGATGCAGCCTTCGGTCGCATAAACTATTAAGTCCCCGGATAATTCGCGGTGAGTCCAATGAGCGACGTTGAAGAAGTTGAATCGCGTGTTCGCAACCTTTCTCAAAACGCGCTCGCGCAATTCCGAGAGTGGTTTCATGAGTTCGAGAACGAACACTGGGATCAACAAATTCAGGCAGACTTCAATGCCGGAAAGTTTAAGGAGATCATTGCTACGGCGCGAGAAGAGTTCGCCCAGGGAAAGGCTCGGGAGATTTGAAGCATTACACCTCCTCGCCATCCGTCTCTGCATCTCAAACGTATCGAGGAACTTTGGTCGGTGCGAAACGGTTTGCACACTCGGGCCATCGGTATCGATGCGACGGACGGGATTCAATGGATCTGGATTGGAAGCCATGCCGAATACGATAAGTTCATGGCCTGACCGACTGATCCACACCTGCTGGCCGACCGAGCATGGACATTGCCGAGAAATTTGGAATGCGGCCGCTCGACGCCGCTTCCGATTTTAATGCAGTCAGCCTGCATTCGGCATTCGGTGCATCAGCAACGAAAAAGCAACTCCGCCGCAAGCCAAAGCTGTATCGAGCCACAGCACTCCAAATTTGCCTCGGCACGCTGCGTGAGTAATTCGTCCAAGCCATTGCGCCTGCTGGCCGAGCGACGCCGCACTCGCCAATCATGGTGCTCGATTCCAAAATCCCGCAGCAGGCTGCGTGTACAAAAGCGGCAGCAGGCTGCCGCAGTCCAAAGCCTTCGACCTTCTTCCGGAAATACGGTCGCCGGCCTCATGCCACTTTCCAATTCTCCATCTCTGGCTGGCCCCGACAAAGAGTCATTGGTGGAATGTTCGGTTGGTAATCTTCGCAAATGCTTGCGAATTCGATATTGAGGTCACGAAAAAGCTGTGCGTGGCCCAACGACATCTCGCTTCTCTTCCAAAACGACTGGAGTGATTCACTGATGTTTTCGCGAGCAATTACACCATCACGATGCGCAACGAAATCGGTGAGGGCCGAGATGTTCCAAGGCGCAACCATGCTCACTTGTTAAGACCTTTCCACGTCGCAGTATGCCCTGACTTTCCACTGCGCATGTCATTTCGCACGCCGATCAATTCCGAAGTCTCAATGGGTGCCTCTGATGTTAACGTCGCGGTGCTCCGCCAGCAATTTGGCCAATGATAAACCGCCTGGAAATCCACAACGGCCTTGCCACAAGGCGTTATTAACTCCTGCCCACGATTCGTCTGTCCCCTCTACCCGTCCAGATTTTGCCTTTAGCCACTCACCAGTCAACATCCAGTGTGCGTCGGCCCACCCCAGAATCTGCGGCACGGTCAGGATTGAAAGATCTTTATGATTCTTCACACCTCGGTGCTCCGACAGCAATTTCGCCAACGAACGACCACTCTGAAGGCCACGTCCGCCACGGCTCAGCGCGGTATCCACCCGTTGCCACGTTTCATTTGAATTTGCTACCGCACCAGATCCCAGATTCGGCCACCTCCCAGTTGCGGTTTTGTGCTGATCTGCCCATGCCAAAATCTCGGGCACAGAAAGTGTGGGGAGATCCTGTACGTTTCGCACTCCACGATGCGCAGCGAGCAATTTTGCCAACGACGTGTCACCAGGAAGACCGCGACCTGCGTTACTTAGTGCATCATCAACTCGCTGCCAAGTTTCTTCAGTGCCGGTCACCTGCCCAGATTTCTTGGTCGGCCACTGACTGGTTATCGCGTTGTATACATCGGCCCAATCCAAAATCTGCTCAATGGATAGTTGCGGCAGATCCTTGATGTTTCGAACTCCGCAGTGTTCTGCTAGCAATTTCGCCAGCGACGAGCCTCTCAAAAGCCGCCGAGTGCCCCGGTTGAGCGCAAAATGGATCCCCGACCACGTTTCGTCCGTCCCGCTCACATTGCCGGAATACTGATTCGGCCAAGTACCGTTCGCGGCATTGTGCGACACTGCCCAAAATACGATCTGCCTAATGCTGAGCGGCAATAACCCGTGCATGTTTCGCACACCGCGATACTTGGCCAACAATTTGGCCAGCGTCAAACCTTTACTAAGACCACGATTACCTCGATGAAGCGCAGAATCGATTCCCACCCATGTTTCGTCCGTACCTTTCACTCGCCCAGATTTCTGGTTTGGCCATTCACCCGAGCTTTTTATGTGGACGTCTGCCCAGGCCAAGATCTGCAAAACCGTCAGCGGCGGAAGGTCCTTCTTGTTTCGAACGGCGCGCGACTCAGCGAGCAATTTTGCTAGTGACGATCCACCTGTCAGCCCACGTCCTCCTTTCCACAGGGCTGAGTTTATTCCAAGCCATGTTTCGTCGCTGCCCATCACTTGGCCAGCGTTTTGCTTCGGCCAGTGACCAGTCGCCGCTTTATGCTCGTCAGCCCACACCAGAATATGCTCGATTGTCAGCGGTGGCTTGTCCGTCGTCTGTTCAACCGTACGCACGTAGAACGCCTGCTCGAAGTCACGCAGCAGCAGGCGAGGAACATCCAGTTTGATGTTATCCGGCAGACTGATTCGGCCGCCGGATTTCGACCGCTTCCCCAACGACAGGCGCAGTTGGTCGAGTTCATCTGCCAGGCGGCGGTCGTGGGCTCGCAAAGCCTTGAGGACTTGCCAGACTGGCTCGAAGGCCGACTGCGAGAGGACGTGGTCGGCGTCTTCGGTCTCGTCGATGAAGACAGGGATCACGATCGTGCCGATTTGCTTGCCTTCGGCTTTGCGGATCACTCGGCCGACCGCCTGAATGATATCGACCATTGAGCGTTTCGGGTCAATGAACGCCACGCCGTCGAGCACCGGGACATCGACGCCTTCGCCAAGGCAGGCGCAGTTGGAGAGGATGCCGCGCGTGTCGTCCGGCAGGTTGCCTAATCCTTTCAGCAATGTGGCTCGCTGGCCGGCGGGTGTGTGGCCGGAGATGTGTTTCGTCCAAAGTTTTCCCGTCGGCCGCGCTGACCGTGTCAGATTTGGGATGACTCCCGGCAGGGAATCTGGCAGCGTTGGATCGACGAAGCGCGCGGCTTTCGCGACTGACGAATGAAACGTGATGAGTTTTCGTAAATCATATTTCTTCATCGCTTTGGCGAGGCCGATCTGCGCGGCCAACGTCCGGGCGTCGGTGCTGAGGCCGTCGGGCGTTTGGACAAGGCGAACTTCCTCAGCCCATGCTTTGGCTTCGCGGTCGGTGACGCCGATCACGACGACTTGATAATCAGTCAGCAATGGCGGGTTCGCACTGATGGCTTGATGAAAGGTAAGGACGTGGAACTCGGGGCCGAAGACATGCACGTCATCCATTGAGACCAATTGGAAAGATTCAGATTCCAGTTCCGCCGCACGGCGCTTGACGTGCTCCTTGAAGTAGCGCGGTGTGGCGGTCATGAACAGCCGCTTGCGGGCTCTGATCTTTTTGTTATCCAGCACGGTCGCGAATAATTCCTCGGCGTTGCCGGCCAGACGGTGGGCTTCGTCGCAGATCACCAGATCGAATTTCTTTATTTTGCCGACCTGCGCGGCCGCGATTCGGTCGGATGACTGGTACGTGGAAAACACGACGGCCGGGCGTTTTCGACGTTGATCGAGGAACTTCCGGATCTCCGCAGGATCAGTCGTAACCTTCACGCCGAGATCGGCCGTCGATTGAATCGCGGTGTCGGCCTTGCTCTGCACGACGGACTCGTCAGAACAGACGACAAGCGTGTCGAAGTCTTCCATCGAGTGACGGCCCCATTCGGCAAGGTTCTGCTGGACCAGTGAAAGCGAGGGGACGAGTACCAGCGTGAGCGAACTCTGCAACCGTTCGGCAATCCACAGTGCAGTGAGCGTCTTACCCGTGCCGCACGCCATGATCAGTCGGCCTCGGTCATGGTCTCGCAGCCCTTTGACGACGGATTTGATCGCAGTGGCTTGATGAGGTCGTGCGATCCACCGATCCAGCGGCGCGGCTGTGTCTCCGATCTGAACCGGCCATTCAACTTCTTCCGTCAGGAAATGACCACGCAGCACCAGTCCGACCGGTTTCTCTTGTCCGTGCAGCGTCCGACGAGCCGTGGTTCCAATGTCGTCCGTCGTCGCCATGAGCAGTCGATACGCGAACTGCGGACGGTTTGACTCGGACAGGAACGAGTCGATTTCTCGCTTGGGGATCGCTCGGTCGGGATGATCGGCCTTGGCCTGAATCGCCCACAATTCTCCCGTCCGTGTGCGCGCGACGATGTCGATTCCCGCATCCGTGCCCCACCGGTCCGGCCAATTCTTCCAAAGCCAGACCCTGTCAAACTGGCCCCGATACCGAGGAGCATTTTCGAGGAACCATTTGCACAGCCACTCGAAGTCGCCTCCAAACGTCGTGCCTTCGGCATCACGGCGGATCTTCGCTTCGATGTATTCGAATGTGCCTTTCGTCAAAGTGGGCTCAGTTGTGATCCTGATTGGCATGTTCGTGTTTATCATCCTGTGACAGATGGTTCTATCGACTCTCGTTCTTTATCGCCCGCTGAGTCGTTACGACTTGGTATTTGGAATGAGATCAGGATGTTGCTGTTTGAGCCATTCCAGAACGTCCAATCGCAGTTGTTTCGCAAAAGCCAGGAGCTCCCGAGCGTCTTGCTCTGTAGCGATGCCAGCCATGTCATATTCGACGGAGTTGCGTTTGATACGGCAGGCATCGAGATATGCAGCGTCCTCATTTCGCTTGTCGCCCAAAATCAGCGGAAGTGCAGCCAGCGTGCGAAAGTGCTGGAGATTTTTTTCGGGACGATAGCCCGAGGCATGCAGAAGAATCGTGCAGAGCTTCAACGCTGAATTGTAGGCAATGCCGAATTGCCAGTCGATGGATATGTCGCTTTGAGCATCAGCAAGATCACGCTCAACGATCGACAACAGCCCCGCGATTTCCTGAGGACTCGTTTGATGAGGACGTATCCAACCGTGTTTCTCCCAGAGCTTCAAGGTTATGTATGTCTCCAATCACAAAAAGCTGCGGAGCGGCGAGTACTGTCGTGACAAAATGATCCTCGGATTTTCTGCGGCGGTCAAACTCGATTGGAGTTAATACGTGGGGATTGAGTTCCCGGCCCAAAGTCGATGAGACCCCGGCCAACCTTGTGGCGATCTGGCGGAACGTCACCGTTCCAATCAACATCAAGTCGATATCGCTGTTCGGGGTCTCGACACCACTGGCGATAGAACCGAAAACAAACGCAACCTGAATGCCGTCGTGACCAAGAGCATCCCGCAACAACTCCACTAACCCGATGGTCTTCAGCACAAGGTTGTGAATCTCAGGGTACAGCGGATGCCGCACATTTGCGCGATAGTACGTCCGGTTCCCGCTCCGACGACCCTGGACCAAGCCAAGCTGCACAAGGTTCTTCAGTTCCTGCCGCACTGTGGACAAGGCAAACCCTGACTGACGCTCAAGTTCCCTTACATGCAGTTCCAGGATATTGATTCCGAACAACAGGCGGAACAACTCAGCTTTGATGCCCGATGAAAATAGGAGAGCAAGCGTGTTCATATTGAACTGTTATACAGCACGATTGAGCGGTTTGAAAGCGCAATCTTATGCAAACTCGAGGAGTCACCGAGATCCTAAGTCGTCTCTCTGCCGCCATATTTCCGAAATGCGTCCATCGAATGAGGTCTACAGAAATCGGTGCCCACAAAATGAAACAACAAACGACTTCAGACCCTCAACCAAGTTCCTTCAATGGCCCGACGCCTACGGTGGTGGTCATGGCGATCGGGAAGCGGTCGAGAACTTCACGGATATCCTTCAGCGTGAGGCTGCGAATGGTCTGCAGGTCGGCAGCGATTGAACGGTATTCGTGGCGGTACATCCAGTTGCCTCCGAGTGACGACAACCGCCCCATCGGACGTTCACCACGCAGCACAATTCGGGACGCGACCTTGTTGCGAGCCTGTTCCAGTTCGTCAGCGTTGATGCTGTTTGCGTTGACTTCATCGAACACTTGTTTGCAGCGGGCCAGATTCTCTGCAATGTCTTCTGGTGAACACGCAAGATAACTCATCCACGCTCCAGCTCCGTCGTACTCACTGTAGCCAAGATCCGCAGATTCCGCATGGCCGGGATCGACAAGTTCCCAGAACAACCGGCTGCCGGAATCGTCACCAACGACGACTGACAGCAGTTCCGCAGCAAATCGTAACGGGTTGTCAGATTTGGGGCCTAGGCCCATCTGCATGATATGTTGCTGCACGCTGCTGTCGCGGACCACGGTTCGAACGGACGGTTGAGTCATCACTTCCGGCAACGCGCGGACGGCGTCTCCTTTGGGAATTCGACTGCAATACTTTTCAGCGAGAGTCACGATGTCTTCGAAGCGACAATTGCCCGCGACTGCCAATGTGATATTGCCCGTGTGATAACGGTGACGATGATAATTTCGCATCTGTTCGGCGGTGAGTGCCGTGATGCTGGCACTGGTTCCGAGGATGCTCTGCCCCAGCGGGTGTCCGGCAAAGTGCGTGGACATGATATGGTCGTAGCAGATGAACGAAGGCTGATCTTCGTACATACTGATTTCTTCGAGGATTACATTCTTTTCCATCTCAAAATCTTCGACGCGCAGCGCTGGCTGCATGAGCGATGACAGCAGCTCCATCGCTCGTTCCAGGTATTCCGGCAGCACGGCGGCGTAATACATGGTGACTTCTTCGCTGGTCGAAGCGTTGTACTTCGCTCCGATTTCGTCGAACACACGATTGATGTCGTCCGCAGAAAATTTATCGTCGCCCTTGAACGCCATGTGCTCCAGAAAATGGCTCACGCCGGACACATCCGGCGTTTCATCGCGAGATCCGGAACGCACAAAAAATCCGGCGGCGACGCTATGCACCGATGGATTCGTCTCAACGATCAATGTCAGGCCGTTGGAGAGAGTTGTTTGTTGAAAATTCATAGTGAAGTCGGGATTCAGGTGTCGGGATTCAGGATTCAGTCGAAAGTCAACAAAGTTCAGCTCAGCGACGTGACACACGCGGGATTGAGTGCCTGCGGGCCGATCGTGACCAGTACCATCGCCTTTGGAGCGTACTCAATGGAGAAATCGCGAACCTGGGATGTGCTGAGTGCGTTGATGCGGGAGTTAATTTCGTCCAGCGTGACGACACGACCCAGATGATACATGTCGCGAGCCAATGAGGAAGCGCGGGATGTCGTCGATTCCTGCTGCATGATGAGCGAGCTTTTCGCCCGGGCTTTGCATCGCTGAAGTTCGTCTTCGGTAATTCCTTCGTGCAGTCGCAGGATTTCTGCGACGGTCACATCGAGCGTTTCCTGAGCGCGTTCGTTGGTCGTTCCGGCATAGGCAAACACGCGTCCTTCTTCCCGCAGCGTGCTGAGTGACGCAGAAATGGCGTAGCAAAGTCCGCGGCGTTCGCGAACTTCAGTGAACAATCGGGAACTCATACCACCGCTGAGCAGACTTACCGCAGCCCACGCTTCAAAGTAGCGTGCATCGCGGTACGGCACCGTGTTCCATGCAAGCCCGATATGCGTCTGAGCCGAATCATGTTCGATGTGACACGGTGACAGCGGCAATGTTCCGACCGCGAGATCAGAAACCGGCGCTGACTTCCAGCCGCCGAACGCCGCTTCTGTTGTTTCGCGAATGTGGTCGGTGTCGATGTTGCCTGCAATGCCCAGGATCGCTTCATCGGGACGGATGAACTGCTGGTAGTGACGTCGCACGTCCTGGATTGTGATTGCGGGCAGGTCCGTGAGTTCTCCTTCCGATGAGTTACCCCACGGAGCGGCGTAACTGTACTGACGCAGTGCTTTTCCCAATCGCTGGCGAGGTTCGTCTTCCAGCGACATCAGGCTTTGCTCAACCAGGTCGCGAGCAGGATCGAATTCCTCTTCCGCCAGATGTGGTTCAGTGACCATGCGTCCGATGAAAGGCAGAGCGTCAATTATCCGATCGGCAGTGGTCGCCCCGGAAAATGTCACATGCGCGCTGCCCACATGGACGCTGCGTTGCAGGCCGAGATTGTCCATTGTTGCGCTGAGTTCACGCGCTGACAATCCGCCCGCCCCTCGTGAAAACATTTCGGTCAGAATTGCAGCAGTTCCGCAGCGACCGTCAGCATCGCGCACACCTCCGGCTGGCACCAGCAAGGTGACTGCCGCCGACTGCACATCCAGCATCGGTTCAACAATGACGAGCAGACCATTGGAAAGACGAAAACTTTGAGGCGATTGGAGCATGGAGGGATTCTGACTTTTCGAAAAACGCTCTTAACTATTTCTTAGCGGGCAGATTGAAGTCGCCACCGATGTTACGCCACATCGCGTGAACGTGGTTGGCTTCGTTCTGAGTGTTATTATACTCGATAATGAACGATTCACCCTGCACCACATAGTGATGCCGCTGATTGCGTTCTGATTCACCCCACCAGCCAATGCGAACGTTATCCATCCCGGATTTTTCAATGGCCTTCATCCGGTCCCGCACAACCTGTACGGGCATGGCGGTTACATATTCGGCAATCAATTCACGCAGCAGTTTCTGCTGTTCCGGAGACATGTCGGCGTACCGCAAGCCAACGGTTTCCGTCACGACTGGCTGAGCTTCCCCGGCACCGCGAATATCGTCCGGTGCTTCTTTCGCAATCCACATCTGCTTCTGCTGAGCTTCAGTACATGACTTCAAAATATCGCGTGCCAGATCTTCGCGTTTGCCGAGAACTCGCAAGCTGCGCTTCGGGCCACCGTCAATGAGTCCCGGATTGGCTCCGAAAAATTCCGGTGTGCTGCTCACGACAACACCGTCCTGAATCATGAAATTCAGAGACAGATGATGCCCCTCAAATCGCCAGCCCCATTTTCCGGTTTCGCCGGGCGTGCCGAAAATCGTGATGTGATACTTATGAGGATGTCGTCGGGTACGGCGGTACTCTTCTTCGCCTTCTTCGAACAGGTACAAGACTTCTTCCAGACTTCGAACCTGCAACGTCTTTGCATATCCGGCTGCCGACAATCCTGATTTCACCAGTTCGTCAGCGGCCTTGCGAGATGCCCCTTCCAGATCCCACAGGACGATGCCGTTGCGATCGCGCGGGATGAAATGCCAATTGAGTCGTTCTGGATCGTCGTACGAGTAGATCATCTTCTGCTTTAGCTCAGCGGGCAGGACTTCCGCCAACCGTGTGGCGGCAGCTGCCATGCCCACTCCTGGTCGTTCACTGCCGTCGTCTGCGAAGGAGGTCCGGCTGGTCGGCACAAGAGCCGCTGCCAGCAGAAACAGAGTTTTTAAATTGAACAGCAATTTCATAGACAGAATCCATGCTTAGTGAGGTGGGAGAGTTGGAGATCGGTCTTGCATGTGCAGCGATCGACGCATGGTTTCGTCGGCCCCTGATCAACCGGGAGGCCAAGCCAGCGTTCTGCCGCCAAGAATGTGAATGTGCAGATGGTAGACGCTCTGCCCACCGTCCGTTCCGGTGTTGACAACAGTTCGATAACCGCCGTCGAGACCCAAGATTTTTGCAACTTTGGGAACCGTCAGCAGCAAATGACCACAGAGCTCGGCGTCATCTGGAGCAAGTTCACGCAGGGACACGATCGGCTTTTTCGGAATAAGCAACACATGCACCGGAGCCTGTGGTGTGACATCGCGAAACGCGAGACAGATATCATCCTCGTAAACGATATCCGCAGGTATTTCGCGGTTGATGATTTTGAGAAAAATCGTCAATACAAGATCCTTGAGAACAATATGCAAGCCCAAATGAAACGTTTCATCACTCGCAAGTTTAGAATACAGACAGTCTTTCTCCCTTGCGGTTGGGGCATTGTGAGCGTGGATCGGTTCTCGTGCAACTGAAGGCGAATTTTCGTGGTTTGATAAGAAGTGTGATTACGAACAGGATGGACATCCATGTCTGTCGTCTTGCTATGAAACATTGCTGAGGCGGAAAGTGTCGTGCCGCTGGAATTTTGCGGCAATGTGTGCCTTTCTGTCGAAATCACGGACTTAAATACCCACACCAACGGAGTCCGACACAACGGAGTCGGACGTTTGCGGCTTTGGACTTGCGGACGTACATTGCTTAAATGGCCCTCGGCGACCGTAGTTCTTATTTCAAGTAGCTCGTTGCTTGGACTTATCAGGAACCCGTTGATGCCGCAGGCGGAAGCAAACGTAAAAGTCGTCATGTCTAAGATTCAGCGATTTGGAGAATCGGCCCGTTGGTCGGAAGTCGTAATTTATCGCGGTGAGGCACGTTGGGTGGAAGTGGCTGACGATGCGACGGCTGATGTTCGCGGCCAGATCGCGCAAGTGCTGACACAGATCAACGTGACTTTGGATCGCGTCGGCAGCAGCCGAACAGGTCTGATTCAGGTGCTGATTTTTCTTGCCGATCTGAAAGATGGCTCAATTTTGAATGAGCTGTGGGATGAATGGGTTCCGACGGGACAATTGCCGATTCGAGCTTGCGTGGAAGCAAAATTGGCACCGGGATATTTTGTAGAAATGGTGATTTCAGCAGCGGTGATCGGGTAGCGTTTTCGCGCTGCATGGCAGATTTTATGCTGCGCATGGCCCGACTGTTCTTTTTTAGGATGGACATCCACGTCCGTCGCAGGACCCAGAAACGTTGTCGAAGTGAAGGCTGCCGCAACCCAGGAATCTTGCGTCTGGGCAGCGCTCTTTGGCCAGGACTCGGACAAGAATGCCCAGGCGACCGAAGCAATACCCGCAAAACGGTCGTGAAGTGTAAGCGTCCGGGGAAACCATTCTTGCCAAGGTCGGTAGTCTTGGGGCCGGTGAATTCCGGTCTCTGGGCTTTTTCTGGTGAGGTAAGTTATGAGCGAATGGGAGCAGGTTTGGCGTGAGCGAATGGCGTGGCAGCCGTGGTCGGGCTGACGGTGGCCGAGTGCTGCGAAGAGGCGGGCGTTTCGGTCGCCGCATTTTATCGGTGGAAGAAACTGCTGACGGAGCCACAAGGTCCTCGGCGTCTCCGATCGACGCGAAGATCGGAAGTTCAGGCATCAGGTTCAAAGAACCGAACGTCTCAGTTTGTGCCGATTGCCCTGCGAGATTCTTCGACGAATCCCGCTCCTCCGCAGAGCATGGCAGCAGACCATGGCAGCAGACCATGGCAGCAGACCATGGCAGCAGACCATGGCAGCAGACCATGGCAGCAGCATGCGGATCGAACTGCCGAACGGCGTGGTGATCCATGTGTCTGGCGATCTGGATGGTCAGCGGCTGGTTGACGAGATCATCGCGGCCGGTCAGATCTGCAGCGTTCATGCCGACATGACAACGCGCGATCTGCCACGGCATGAGGTGTTGTCATGCTGAGTCTGCCATCACGCACAAAGATGTTTCTCTTTATGAATCTCGTGGACATGCGGAAAAGTTTTGACGGACTGTTCGGAATCGTGCGGGAGGAGTTCCAGCAGGATCCGCTCAGCGGCCATCTGTTTCTGTTCGTCAACAAGCGTCGTGATCGGATG